>BLMO01000063.1 GCA_011957885.1 Clostridiales bacterium | reverse complement strand
ATCCTCACTTGTGCCATCTCTAATCACTATTTCTAATTGAAGTTTAGCACTATTGCTTATAACATACCTTGTTCTTAGCTCAAATAAAATATAAACAAATTTTTCATCTTCTAATTTTTCATTATAAGCCTCATTTTTTGATGTAGATAGTAATTTGTATGCTATAAACTCAAAATCTTCTGAAGATAAATGCAAATTGTTATTAGTAATTGCATTTATAGCATTAAATTTTTGGCTTTCTAAAAAGAAATTTGTAAAACTACTTAATGGTATTTCTATAATATCAACTTTTTCAGACAACCATTTCAATGTTTCCTCAAAAGATTTAAAACCCGGAATAATTTGAGATTTATAATTTCTTATAAATTCATATCTTTGCTTCATAATATATATTTTTCCTGCTTAATTAATGGTAACAGTTCCCGAAAATTCTACTCCTGATAACCATGATAGAGATTTCATATTATACCCCTGTAAGCCTTTTGAAGTTACTTTAACTTTTTCAATATCACTATCTAATTTGAAATCACCTATTTTTACAGACCCAACAGACGCAGCGGTTGTATTTTTGGTAGTGTAATTGGTGCCGTCTCCAAATGTTTTATAAACTTTACTTGATAATAGGTTAGCACTTTTAACCTGTATTTTTTTATATCTAAAAGCATTGTACATTTCGTCACCTTCCCACAATAGGTATAACTCACAATCCTCACTTGTGCCATCTCTAATCACGGAAGCATAAATAACGGTTGCCCCTCTGGTTGATTTCTCTTTTGAAAGAGTATAACAATATTGTTCAAAATCTTCCTTACTGTCAAACTGTAAAACTGGAATTTCAACTTGCGTTTCTGTAGAAACTTTATCATTTGTCATTGCAAAAACTGGCATTGAAGATGTAATAAAAAGAACACAAGTTAATAAAAATGTTAAAAACTTCTTCATGGGTATCCTCCTTAATCATTATTACACATAGATTACAATTACGGCTTATTTTATAAAATCATCAGTATCCCTCCCTTTTCCTCTTTTTGTGCATATTCTACTATATTTTTTTATTTATGTCAATATCATTATAGAATAAGCACAACAAAAAACTAATAAATTTATTCGATTATTCAAAGGCAAAAGGGTAGCTGGCGGCAGCCAGTGCAGGGGAAGCGTAGCGTCCCCTGTTTGATTTGGAGCAGACCATGACTGCGGAAAATCACAGCCCTCCGGCAAGGAGCCTTCGGAGAACGCAATTCACCAACCTCTGGGTGGTGTATAATTGCGCCCTATCCAAGAACTCGGATAGGGCGCATTATCCGAGATAAAAACTTATCCGAGGTAAATTGATTAAATCCGATGAATACAGCATTTGAAAACGATTATCTCGGATAATTAACCCCGCTTTCAATTGTGGGTGATTTGTACTTATCCGAGATAATTGGGTAAATCACACCTTTGCCTCTGATAATTTTTGAAATGGCAGTTGCTCTTTTCATAAATAATTATCCGAGGTAATTTCTTTGAAAGCCTTTCATATCGGCAGCTTTGAGAGTTACTTCGGATAATTAAAAATCTCGGATAATGCGCCCTCTTTCAGAGGGGGATTTTCCAGCTTGTCGCTTTGGAAGCCAAAATTGCAAGTGGAGTTTATGGCAGTTGGAAATCAGCCGTACCAATTACGCCATAGGCGGCATAAATCAGAACGCGCCCGGCTCGTTCTGATTTTTCACACATGGAAAGCCGCCAATGTGAGCGCGCCTGACTCGTCCACGTTAAAACTTCCCTTGCAAAATCAAGACGCGCCCGGCGCACTTTGATTCTGGAACGGGCTTTTTACCGTTCCTGCTGTTTCGGCTTCTTGTCGGGATAGAGCTTCCCGGCGACAACGGCAGCATGACTCTTTATCTTGATTTCCCCTTCCTGCTCGCTGCGTTTTGCGTTCCGGTAGCCTTCATCGGAGAGGAAGAAACGGAACCGCTCCCCCTTAAAACCGACAAAGCACTGCTTCTGTACTTCCAGCGTAATCATGTGCCGGGTTTCCGGGTGGAACCGTTCTATCCCTAACAGGTCATGCCCCTGCATGATTGGCTCCTGTGCCTTTGCCGCCGCAAGCCGCTGGCGGATGGAATTGTCACGCTCTGCAAGGAACCGGGCTTTTGTGGCGGCAACAAACTGGCTGCACTCCGGCTCCGGTATCTTTTCCAGCTTTCGGATGGCGTTCTCCACGATTGCCTTTGTCAGTAAGTCCTTTATCACCGGCACGGTTTCTTTCATGCCCGCAAGGGTTTCCGCCTTGGTCGGTGCGGCATATTGATAGATGATGTCCAGTTCACTTTTTGAAAATTTCACTCTGCGTCCTCCTTCCAGTTTTCTGCAAGAACCTGTTCCACAAGACGTTTGGTGTCGCTCCGGCAGAACAGGACTTTTAAGATGGTGCTGACCTGCCCATCCGTCACGGATTCCGGGTGGGGGAGATGGCTTTCCAGCATAGCCCCTCTGGTACATAGCCGGTGTGTCCGTTCCTTCCGGTTCAGCGTCTTTATCTGGTGTTCCAGCATTTTCTCCTTATGCTGCGCCCGCCGCAGTCTGGCTTCGGTCTTTTCAATTTCCTGATTCAGTTTTTCCAGCTTTTCATTCATGGGCGGTGTCCTCCTTCGGGAGCAGGATATACATATGGCTGACCTCCCCGATGCCCTGACGGACACGCATAATCATCCCGGCCTGTTCCAGCTCGTTCAGTGAACGCTTGCAGGTCTGGGGGCTTCGGGAGAGTGCCGCCGCTATCTCCATGACGGGGAAGCGGATGAACAGAATCCTGTTGCTGTCCTCGGTTCCCCTTGTCAGGATTTCATCCAACAGGCGGGCGTACATGACCTTTGCCGTATTGCTGACCGGAAGCCGGAGCATTGCCTTTGGGAGCGGCATACAGGGCGGCAGGGGCGTACTGGCTATCATAAATTCACAATTCATTGGATGGTGTCCTCCTTTTGGCTCGTTTGGATTGGTAGCGGGGGCAGTCGATAATGACAGCCCGGAAACCCTGCTTACATTCATGCTGGCATTTCCGGCAGAGTTCATTGTAGCTTCTGCGCCCCCGGTCGTTCAGGAAGAAAGCAAGCTCTTTCTTCAACTTCTTTGACATTCTCGGCATGGTGCCTCCTTCATAGAAAAACCGCCCGATTCAGCAGTAACAGCCGGAATGGGCGGGCAGTGGTTTTTTGTGTATCGTTTCGGGGCGATTTTCAGGGGAAATACAGCCGTAGAGCCGCCCCAAAATCCCCCTTAGTATTACGGACAGGGCAGACTATGCCCCGTGAAATTGTTGTGTTTCGGTATCGTTTCGGTGTTCATTTTGCCGGTTCCCTCTGCTGTCGTTCCTGCCCCCGTCTTTGGCGGCGTTTCGCTCTCCTTGGTACGCTCGTTCCGGTCAGGGTTCCTCCGTTTCCCTGCCGGAAGTCGTTGCGTTACATCGCCGGGGAGCATATCCCATACAGGCCGGTCATTCGATTGGAATAATCCATCGATGAACTGCCTATATCATATGACATTTTTGTACCATGTGCCGTATGTCCACGAATCAGGAATGAAGCCCAAAATCTGAAAAATTCCACGATTGCGGAAAAGGCTTCCTGCTGGACGGGTGCAAAAATCAGATGTGCATTTTGCACTTCTGAAAATCCGGGCAAATCAAAAGCGCATTTTGCGCCTTTGAAAAGAATCACAAAGGGAAATGCGCCCGGCATGGATATGTGGTACAATGGGGATGGCGGCAAAAGCTGGCCGCTGGAAAGGAGCAGGAAGCCATGAAACAGGGGATAACGGTTCAGGAGCGGTTAAAGGATTTAAGGACGGAGCGGCATTTAAAATTAGAGGAACTGGCGGCGGTTACGGGGATTTCCAAATCAGCCTTGGGAAGCTATGAGAATGACGAACTAAAGGAAATCAGCCACAAAAACCTTGTGGAGCTGGCAAAGTTTTACGGTGTGTCAACGGATTACCTGCTCTGCTTGACAGAGAACCGGAACCATCCGGGCATGGAACTTACGGAGCTGCATTTGAGTGACAGCATGGTGGAGCTGTTGAAAAGCGGGCGTATCAACAACCGGCTGCTGTGTGAGATTGCCACACATGAGGATTTTATTACCCTGATGACGGACACGGAAATTTATGTAGATGGTGTGGCAACCGCCCACTTCCAAAACTTCAACAGCCTTCTGGAAGTCCTGCGGGGGCAAGTCCTTTCCCAATATCAGCCGGTGGAGGAAGATGCTGCGTTAAAGGCGTTGGAAGCTATGCAGGTACAGGAAGAAGATTATTTCTGTCAGGTCACGCACCGGACTTGGGACACTATCCTCCATGCCATAAGGGAAACGCACAAGAATGATACGGATAGTGCGCCGGACGGCTCCAATGGCATGAAGCTAATCAAGGACGCAAAGAAGGCGCTGGCCGTGCCGGGTTCCTATCTGGATGTGTTCACTGCCCTGATGTGTACGCAGCTACAAATCCGGTATGAGAAGCTGTCGGAGCAGGAGCGCACGGTTCTGAAAAATGTTATGAAGAAAACTCCGGCATATAAGGATTCACCGTTGAGCAGAATGAAACGGAGATAAGGAAATGCCGTTGCTTGGGATTTTTCCATGCAACGGCATTTTGGGTGGTTCTTATTCAATTTTTAAGCGCACAAACTGGAAGTTGTGTTTTTTACGCTACTTCCTCCCACTTCAACTTTGGATACAGCTCTCCTGTTTTAGCAAAATGGAGAACACATTCAGCAACCAGATTCAAATCATTGAGCGCATTTCGCTTGAGAACTGGAGTCTGTCCGCTGATATTTACAGGAGCGTCCTCTTTGGATGTACCATATTCGGAATTGACAGGCATATACATATGAGCCTCTTCATCTTCACCATATGTGTTAAAAGCCAGAGCCGCCCAATCATTCTCAATATCTACAGATAGAAAATCCTCTTCGCCATATTCATCCAAAGCTAACCATGCAGACCTACAATGATTTTCCCGAATTTTGCACACCAGTTTGTCTACAGTTTCTTGTGTAATAGGTTCCCCTTCACTATTAAGAAAACGAATAGCAAAATCACTCATATAAATTTACCTCCCTATTCCGATTTGTCGATAGCTTCATTATACCGCAGTCACTTTCCAGAGGGAATAGATTTTCCGAAAAAATCATTGTATCATAAACATTATTCTGTTGAATCTGCTCTTGTTCCGTTTTTTGTGATGATAAGCTGCCCCTGCTGGCATTTCACGGTGATTTTGTCCCCTGCGGAGAATCCAGCCTGTTCCAGCCACTTACCTTGTAAAAGAATCTGCGGCGGAGATTGCTTGTAATTGCCACGTCCATAGCATACAGTCAGTTTGCGGTCGTCCATCCGTCCTCCTTCCCCGCTGCCTGTCGGCATACGATTTCAAATACATTCCCGTCCTCTGTCCTGACAGTGAGCAGGCTGTTCCGCTCATCTGCGTTCAGGTCAACAATCCCCATCCCTTCACTGTCGTTTAGTAAATCAAAAAGCCTGTCCCTAAAATAGTTCAGTTCCATTCTGTTGTTCCCCTTTCATAGTTTATAGTCTACTAGCTAATATTATATAGTCTTTTAGAATCTATTGCAATCCCTAAGTGTGATGTAGTCTAAAAGTGTACAAAATAAATGCTAATAGCTTATGAAATGGGTGGCATTATGGAAGGTAAAGGATTAGGCAAACGTATCAACATGGTGAGGAAAGACCGGGGATTCACGGCGGACAGGCTCTCGGAGCTGTGCAATATCAACGCAACTTACCTCCGGCAGATTGAAGGCGGGATAAAGGTTCCCAGTCTGCCCGTATTTATCAATATCTGCAACGCACTGAAAATCTCCCCTGATTATCTGCTGCGGGATGCGCTGGAAGATAATGAGGTCAGCAAGATACGGGAGCTGGCAGAGCTGTGGGAAAGCACGTCGCCCAGCCAGCAGGAAATCGCCGTTGCCATGATTCGGGCGGTATTGGAGCGCAGGGAAGGTTAGAAAGACCAGCCGGGTAGTCGGCTGGTCTTTCCACATCCAATCAAATATAAATCAACTCACTGTTTATGATTTCCTCTGCCCGGTTGCGGATATTGTTCATCCGGCCTACCCATTCAAGCTGGTTCCGGGCTTTCAGTTCCTCGGTCACTCCTTCGGCGGCTTTCATCTGCTCAATGATTAAGTTAAGCCGTTCTTCCGCCTGCTCGTTCAGGTCGGCAAGGTATATCCATAATGTCCCGGTCAAAATAAGGGAACTGTACCGTGCCGGATGCTCCTGTTTGAGATATTCCCGGTGCAGCCTCCCATAGCGTCCGATGGGGCGGTTCTCCTCCGGCAGCTTCAAGTCCGGGATATAGTAATCACCTGCCAGAATATAATCAATGCCGTTCTCTGTGATTCTTTCTTTCAGTTTTTCCATTATCGTTCCCTCCTGTGGCGGAAGGCTCGTCACTGGCCAGCTCAATCACGTCCATAATGCCACAATCCAGTGTTTCACAAATACGGGCAAGTGTGTCCATGCTGATATGTTTCCCTTCTTTGCCCATGTTGGCAATCATATTTGTGGTCAGGCCAGCGGCAAGCCTTAAATCTTCTTTCCTCATGTTGCGCTCTATCAGTGTGTGCCAGAGCGGTTTGTAGCTGATGTGCATGTTTCTCCCTGCCTTTCTGCCCCGGATGGGCGCTTGCCCCCATTATATCAGGTTTCTTGCTAACTCACAAATATTTCTTGACGGTATCGCCGGTTCCGTCTGGATTGTGCTTTTCCTTTCCTCTTTTGATTACCTCTAATTAGCCATGACCTGGTTGATCACAAAAGAATATACAACCACCATCAGAATCCCATACAGCGCCTGCCGCACAGAAGATATGGGAAGCTGCGCGCAAATCACCGTTGCATCAATAATGCACAGCATAGTTCCTACAGGAAATCCCGTCCATTTGTTGATAATCAGCGGTGGAATATCCATACCCCCTGTGGAAGAATCCGTCCGTGCTACCACGCCCACGGCAAATCCAATCATCACACCGGCTGCCGCAGCGCACAGTACCAGATCATCTTCAATTAACACAACATCCTTAAACACACGCTGGAATATGTATAAAAATCCCGGATACAGCACCGTACTCGCCGCTGTCGTGACGCAAAAGTGTTTGCCCAGCACAACAGATCCCCATATAAACAGGGCAATGTTGATTGCAAACACAAAATAGGACACTTCCACACCAGTGAGCTTGCTGATCATAATAGAAATACCGGTAACGCCCCCGGTAACAAGCCCGGAGGGCATGACAAATAACACAATAGCCAAGGCATACATGGCGTTTCCGCCTACAAGAATCAGGTTTTTCCCGATCATATCGAGCACTTTCTGTCCTTTTGTAAGTTCTTTATTGATTCCCATATTTCCCAACTTCATATATAAAAATAGAATGGCACGAAACCTGTCTGCACATACTGCCGCAACTCAAATGATAGCACAACCCAAATCCACTGTCAATACAGAAATTTACAGTTTTTTTACGGGTAAAATCAGGATATTTCTTGTACAAATCTCTAAAGTATGGTATGATATTATGATTGATAAATTTTGATTCTTTTCTGCGAGGTCTTATATGAGCAATATCATAATGAAACCGATCGCCCAAACAGAAAAGTGTTTTTTGGATGAATCTGTTCACGATAAGGCAGACTATTCCAAAGGCTCCGCACTGCTTGGAGAACGGTTCAGCTTTCAGCTGGCATTCCAATTTGATGATGCTGATCCGGTGAAAAAGGCAGGCTTTCTGTCTGTAGAAAGCTCCCTTGCCGATTGCATCCATTTGCAGCGGGTAGACTCCGTTCCTGTGCGTTATCCTCTGTACTGCGGAAAGGATGACGGCGCATATCTGCGTACCCAGCCTGGGTTATATCCCGATTTGCTTCGCCCGATTACAGATGAAAACTGCATTTATATCACAAAAGAACTGCAGGCAATCTGGGTAGACGTCCGTATACCGGAAAATATGCAGGGCGGCACATACCCCATTCATTTCGTTCTGCGGGGAGGGGAAAAGGAAGTCCTCGCCGAAGCTGATTTTACGATTGAAGTCATCCCGGCGACCCTGCCGGAGCAGACGCTGCAGGTTACCCAATGGTTCCACCCAGACTGCCTTGCAGTATATTATAATGTGGAAATCTTCTCCGACCGTCACTGGGAAATCATGGAGTCCTTTCTGAGAACTGCAGTAGATAACGGCATCAACATGATCCTCACTCCAGTGTTTACACCACCTCTGGATACAGCAATCGGACGGGAACGTCCGACTGTGCAGCTGGTGGATGTCACACAAACTGAGGAAGGCTGGAGTTTCGGCTTTGAAAAGCTGAAAAAATGGGTGGAAATGTGTGAATCAGTCGGTATCCGCTACTATGAAATTTCTCATTTGTTCACCCAATGGGGCGCACACCACGCTCCCAAAATCATGGCAAATACGGAGACCGGCTACCGGCAGATTTTCGGCTGGGACACCGATGCGGCAGGAGAAGCATACCGCAGCTTTTTGAACGCATTCCTTCCCGCGCTGATTCAGGAAATGGACAGGCTGGGCGTCGGGGACAGAATGGTATTCCACCTGTCCGATGAACCGGGCGGCGACAAGCTGGAAAGCTATCTTGCCGCAAAAGAAGGCGTAAAAGAAGCGCTGAAAGGGCAAACTGTAATGGACGCCCTCTCCGACTTCAGCTTTTATGAGCAGGGTGCTGTAGAAACCCCGGTGGTGTCTATCGACCACATCGAACCGTATCTGGAGGCAGGTCTGGATCATTTGTGGGCATACTACTGCTGCTGTCAGTGCGAACAGGTTTCCAACCGGTTTGTTTCCATGTCTACCGCCCGC
>BLMO01000062.1 GCA_011957885.1 Clostridiales bacterium | reverse complement strand
AAATCCCTACTTGGTTGCATTCGCCGTAGGAATCCAACCACTCATCTGCTCCACATGCATACACCCTGTACCTACGGTGTGGATGTGTCTCACTTGCATAAATCCCTACCTGGTTGCATGTTTTGCGTTCCCCTGTAAGCTTTTCAACATGACACATATTGCACATTCCGCATTGCTGATGGGGATGATCGGTCAGATAATATGTATATTCATACGTTGCGGCGTATGTTCCCATGCTCCGCAAATCCCCGCAGACGGTGCACTGCTCGTAATTCTCATGGGGGTGGGAACCTTCTGGCCATACGTATTCGTATGTGTGCGTGTGCGTATCTGAACCTGAATAAGTCGGCGCGCCGGCAAGAAAATTTCGCGGATCTAATTTTTTGGTACCAGAGCGCACTTCAAAATGTAGATGAACCCCAGTCACTTCCCCTGTTCCTCCCATCACTCCAATGATGTCTCCCTGGTTAACTGTAGCAGCAATTGAGGACGGATCTTTTAAATGCGCATACAGCGTGCTAACGTCAGAATAAACTATTCCGTTTTTGTCTGTAATGTTATTAGAATGAGAGATTATGACACAATTTCCGTACGAATTCATATTGAGATTTCCATTAGTGTCATAATGGCTTTTATTTGGATCATAAGTTTGCTTCCAGACAGTTCCACCTTGAACCGCTCTAATATTTGCCCCCTTCGGCTGCTGAAAATCTACCGCCGGATGAGACGAGCTATATTCTCTGGAAATATAAGGAGACTTATACTCTATGTTGTCGATTGGCATAATAAATCCTGATGAAACAGAGCTTGCCTTTAAAATTCCTGAAATATTATCCTGCATAATCTGGTCGACTTCTTCTCTAATATAGTTGTAAGATGGAAGAAGGTGGTCAACTGTATATTCACCGTACAATTCATCTCCGTGATAAATCTGGATAATCATTCCTTCATGAAAAATTCCATCGTTTATTTCAATTCCATCATCCAGAACGATTGCGTAATGTGGTAAGGGTATCCATACATCGTTTTCAAAGTAACCAAAAGGATAGGAAGCAATATCTTCGATCAGCTGTGCAATACTGTCTCCCTCACAAAGTCTGCCGACTACCCTGTTTTCATCGTTAAAATCGTACCAGGGAGAGTGAATACATGTTTCATGACCGTAAATTCCTTCTGATTCATCTCCTTCTAACGATTTGATCGATTCACATTCGTTATCCGTACTTATTGCTATTTCTGGATTTTTTATGCTGGAATCATCAGAAATAACAGTCTTGATATCAATATTGTCATGGTTATTGTGACAATTAGATTTTTCTTCAAAAAAGCCTGCAAATGCACTCATTGGCATTATAAGTGCCATAACTATAATTAAAGCAGTTGCAGTAAATCTCAATTTAAGCTTCATTTTTTCATCTCCACAGTTTTGTTGTCTGGATTTAAGTAAGGAGCTTTACTTTCGTATCGACACTGTGAAATCCAACTTTTCCTCATCCGTTATAAGTTGAACTGTCATGCCTTCTTCAAAAAAACCTTCATCAACTTGGACTCCATTCTTAAATACAAGAACTTCAATATTAGCAAGATCACTATCGCCTATGACATCATTTATTAAAGTGTTGGAGGGTGTAATAAATTTCTTTTCGTCTATAGAAAGATACACATCAAGAAGGGGAAGAGATAATGCAGGAGTTGGTCGTAAATTTTCAATTGTATATTCACCATACAATTCATTATTATGGTATATTTGAATGATCATGCCATCCTTAAAAAAACAACCATTGGTAACTTCCACGCCATTGTCCAGAACGATTGCATAATGTGGCAAGGGAATCCATTCGTTGTTTTCAAAACAACCGAATGTGTGGGCAGCCACATCTTTAATAACTTGTCCAATGCTATCCCATTTGCAAATTCCTTGTACTGTCATTGTTTCATCATTGAAGTCATACCAAGGCGAATGTGTACACTCTTCCATGTTAGGATTCTTCCCCGGTCCCTGCCAACCTGTTTCTTCGGGTTCGGTGGTATCTTCCGTAGTAACATTTTCCGTAGTCTGCACGTCTGTTTCCTTTGTGGATTCCTCCGGTGTGCTGCCGGGTTTGTCGTTATCATTTGCACATGCTGCAAGAG
>BLMO01000061.1 GCA_011957885.1 Clostridiales bacterium | reverse complement strand
TATATTGCACATTCCGCATTGCTGATGGGGATGATCGGTTAGATAATATGTATATTCATATGTTGCGGCGTATGTTCCCATGCTCCGCAAATCCCCGCAAGTAGTACACTGTTCATAATTCTCATGGGGGTGGGAGCCTTCATACCATACGTATTCGTATGTGTGTAGATAGAGGGCTGGGTCAACACGACTAACGCCTATATACATTTCAAAATGAAGGTGTGCACCACCTGAATTTCCAGAGGAACCTACTTTCCCAATGATTTGTCCTTGTTCAATAGAATCATCTACATCAAAACCTGGCGCAGATTGCATGTGTGCATATCGAGTTTTAGTACCGTCATTATGATTTATAAGAATGCAGTGTCCATACGATTGATTTCCACTTGTGCTACCATTCCATTTCTGTACCCATTCAACTGTTCCACTTTTTGTAGAATAAATAGCTCTACCACTGTTTCCATATGCTTTTCCATCATTTGCTACATAACGATAAAAATCAATAGCTTCATGTGATGAACTAAATGGACAACTTACACAGCCATTTTGATTGTCTCCGCCATATTTAGTGCTAAGATCGAAATTTACATTATCTACCGGCAGAATCCATTCATTGGATCTGGCATTGGCATTTGCATACAAAGTCATCACATTCTTGGAAGTAGTTAGTAATTTTAATTCAGCAATTGAATATTCACCGAATAATTCATCACTATGATAAATCCGGATAATCATTCCAACTTGCAATTCGCCTTCAGTTATTTCCTGTCCGTTATATAGAATTTCAACGAAATGCTGTTCATCAAAAGATTCAACATCCGCGATCACATCTTCTATACGATTTCCCTCATATGCGTTAGTAAGTGTCATCGTTTGGTCATCAAATTCACAAATAATCCCATGACGACAATATTGAAGGGTTTGATTCGTCACCTGTGAATTATTATCTAAAGTTTTGTCGTCATCAAATAAAACTCGTTCCATCTCATTTGTTGCGGATGCGGAGTTAAGTTGCAGCAATAATGATAAAAATACAATGACGCTTAATACCATATATATAATTTTACGTTTCATTTCTTTCTACACCGTTCATTGAATTTTAATTTATCATAGATTTACATATGCTTATTTGCAGAATAGAATCAATTTCCAGTTTATCTGCCTTGCGCACAGATATTTGAACAGAACTATTATTATATTCTCCATAAAGCGAATACGTGTCGAATTCGTAGTAACCAAAGGGGTCCCCTTTGGTTTCCCATGATTTTACATTTGTAACATCGGGGGTTTGCTTTATAACATCTTCAAGTTCAGCGAAAGTTTCTGGCATTGCGGATCCACTGAATATTTTCATTATGTTTTCTTCTGATGAAGGTAAGAAATGCTTTGTATCGACAACCGCGATGTCTACGCATTGGATATCGTCTTTTGGTAACGGAGCAAATTCGACTATGATATTATTGTTTTCATCTCGAGGGGGAGCACTTTCATCCCATTCTACATCCTCCCAACTCCAAAAATATTGACCAAATCCATTTTCAAAATTATACCAAACGCCTGCCTTGGCTGTGCCAGCCGCTGTGAGTTTCCCACGTTTTTCTGCTATTTGCGAATAGGTTAATCCAAGGTCGGAAAATACCTCTGTATTGAGCATTAACTCTGCTTCTTCGGGTTCCGTAGTGTCTTCCTCTGTTGTAGTAACATTTTCTGTAGTCTGCACGTCTGTTTCCTTCGTAGATTCCTCCGGTGTGCTGCCGGGTTTGTCGTTATCATTTGCACATGCTGCAAGAG
>BLMO01000060.1 GCA_011957885.1 Clostridiales bacterium | reverse complement strand
CCTGAATCTGCTCTGCTGTCATTTCAGCATATGTGGGGAGAGCCTCTGCTCTTGCGCCCAGTGCGTCCAGTACAGCTGTAACTGCCGCCCACTGATGTGCAGCATATAGACTGTCAATTTTAGCAATAGCAGATGCATATGTTTCTTTAAAATATGTTTCTGATTTACCGGTAAGAGTATGTACACTGTTATACAGCGCCAGCATCTTAGCGATCTGCTCATCGCTCATTCCTTCATAAGCGGGAAGTTCTTCAATGTCAACAGCCAAAGCGTCAAGTGCTCTGGTATCGAAAGGAAGCTCCTGCGGGCAATCATTGATGATCTGCATAGTATAGGGCACACGATTTCCAGCTGCATCAACACCAAAAACTTCCTTTGCCTCGGTAGAAAGCGCTATACCAAAGTTTGCATTTGAATCAACAATTTCAAACTCATATGTAGCGATTACACCGTTAGATGCATTGTTGTTCAGATTTGAAGGGAACTGTGCATAATAAACAACAGGGTTGTTGCTGATGTTTGCGGGAACATATTCCTCTTCAGACCATACATTTCCGTTTGTCACAGAAACAAGCTTCAAAGCGCTTGCATTGTAGCTCAAAAAGGATCTATAGCACCACAAGCCAGGGTTGTTACCGATTTCGACCTTTACAGTCAGTGTAGTTCTGTCGCTGCCGATCTCTCCGGTTACATGGGTATATAAATCTGACTCAGGAAGATCAGCTGCAGTTCCCGGAATAACGGCAAACAATCCGGTCACAAGCATTGCTGCGACAATCAGCAATGATACAAGCTTTTTCATCTGGATTTTACCTCCAAGTTTATAATACACTTTAATTATATCTTCTAACCGCGTCAATGTCAAGACATTTCTTTTATATTTAGGTATAAAAACCAAGCATATTTAATAATTTTTATAAAATAATCACATCATTTTTGTTATATTTATGCCAATGTGTTATAAGCAATACTGCTGATAAGATATTCCTGCAAAGCGAGGCAGGACAATCTCATACTCACTGCGCCGATGCCCCCTTCTTTATATTATGGGTTCTCTTTGCGGCAACTTCCTTTTGAAACCGCACAGCAAATTCTTTTATGGAAACCTGTTATTACCTTTGCGCGCCCTTGCTGGAGAAAATCCAATAAAATTGCACCATTCAGTAAATACAGCAAAAAACCTCCGCCATTTGGCGGAGGTTTTTTGCTGTAAATTACAAGCTTAGTCAGCAAGTGCTTTTCTGATACGGAGCTGATCGATTGCGTCAACATAACCATCGCCGTTTACATCAGCTCTGGAAGCATACAGCTCATCCATATCAATGATTTTTGCAAGATATTTTCTCATGAGAAGCGCATCGTTTACAGTGATTTCATAGTCACCATCTACGTCGCCTGCATAAGCTCTGTTCCAACCAAAGTCATAATCGCCGATTACAAAGTTATCAATCTCAATTTTCACGCCGTATACGTGCATCAGGAGGCAATTGATAGTGGTTTCCGGCGTACTATCGCCCTCTTCCGGCACAAAGTAGGTAATATAATCATATGCCTCAAATTCGTCCATACGAAGAATTTCTTCACCGTTGAGATATACAGCCAGTTCAGCAGTCATATTTTCCATGTCTGCCTGGAAAGCAACTTCAAGGTTGTATACTTCGCCGGGAACCAACTCATATGTGTCCTCAGTTTCAACTTCTGTAAAGTTTCTATTTGTGGAACTGATATAGAATTTCTGGGTATCCATGTTGTACTTAATAGTAGCAGCACCAACAGTAGACTTACCAAAGTAGAGGTCAAAGCTGTGACCATACTCACCCAGAGAAGCATCTGTATCGAAGGTTCCGTTCACACTAAAGTCGAATCCAACCTTAGTACCAGCATTCAATTCAGAAGCAGAATAGTCACGACCCAAACCGATCTGGTTGTAGTTTGCATCACTTTCAATATACTTTGCAACACCGTCTTCGATCTTTTCGAATCCGATACTGTCAGAGGTTACTTTAACGAAATCATCCTGGAAGTCATGGAACAGTTTGATGGTTCCGGTGTAATCATCAGCATCGGGAAGCTGAATGTATTTTCTTTCTGTGCAGCCTGCACTTGTTTTACAGTTGGTAACAACCAAACCTTCATCGTTCACACGCTTGATATCATAGTGTTCAAATTTGTGCTCCAGTTTAGCAACTTCAGCTTTTGCTTCTGTATAATCGCAATTCCAACACTTGTAGGTGTTTACACCGTTTTCATAGCACTTAGGATCTGCAGTTCTTGCCCAAGAAAGGATGTGACCGTTTGCTTCACAGAAGTTTTCAGCGTTTACATCAGAAATCGTCTTTGCATGATCACTGCCTGTTGTAACATTAAAGGTATCAACTTTTTTCGCAAAAGTTTTTGCATCATAGATGCGGTAATTGTCGATGATTGCATTGGTATTATTAACATAGAAAACGAATCCCTTCTCAAAGTTATCCATGCCAACAGGAGAAGAAGGGGGCATCGGCGCAGTG
>BLMO01000059.1 GCA_011957885.1 Clostridiales bacterium | reverse complement strand
CGCCTCTCGCGTCTTCCTCAGCTGCTCTTCCAGTCCCTCTACATTCTCTACCATGACTCTCATATATATCCTCCTGAAATGATTTACTTACCAATCTGTATTTTCAAATGCGCCAGTGCCAATGCCATATTTTCATATTGGACGGCAATATCCGGCGGTACGTCCAGGGTACAGGGAGCAAAGCTCCAGATTGCCCGGATATTGTTTTGCACCAGACGACTGCACACTCTTTGGGCTTCTCCTGCGGGAACGGCGATAATGCCGATTTGCACCGGTTTTTCTGTGCAGAAAGCTTCCAAAGATTCCATAGGCAAAATTCGTTTGCCGGTTTCACTTTGTTCTTCTGCTGTGACCGTTCGATCAAAAGCAGCGAGAATTTCCAGTCCGTATCCTGCAAATCCGCTGTAGTCCAGCAGGGCTCTGCCAAGCTTGCCTGCGCCGATTATCACGGCGCCGCCGTTTTCACAGCTGAGATAGGTTTCCAGACTTTGGGCAAGCTGGGCTGCATCATATCCGACTTTGGGTTTGCCCGCACCGCTGATACTGCCCAGATCCTTACGCACCTGCACCTCACCCAGTCCCAGCTCCTTCGCAATGGATGTGGCGGAGATGTTCCGGATTTGCGGGGGCAGCGTTTTCAGATACTGGAGATAAATGGGGATTCTGCCGAGGGTTGCCCGAGATATTTCACGGTTTTGCACAGCGGCTCCTCCCTTCAAAATCTGCATTGTTTTCGTACGGGTTTATCTTATCATATTTTGCTGAAAATGGGAAATGCCTGTTTGTTATATCGGTAATATCTTTATCGATATACCTACGGTTGAATGGGGAAGCATCCCCCTCCGGCTGGAGCTGCAGTTTCTTTCCTAAGCCTCCCTTGTGTAAAGGGAGGTGGCATGCCGTAGGCATGACGGAGGGATTGTTTAATAATACCACCGATTTGTTAATTCTGCAAAATGACGGCAAAGACAATCCCCCCGCCGATTACATCGGCACCCCCCTTTGCACAAGGGGGGCTTTTTAAGTT
>BLMO01000058.1 GCA_011957885.1 Clostridiales bacterium | reverse complement strand
CAAGGGAGCCTTTTTATATTTGTGCTGCGCGGCTCCAGCTGGGAGGCTTACTTCATTTTCTGCTTATTGCAAAAAGCCACCGGCTGCGCCGGTGGCTTTTAATATGATTCTTAGTGAATGATGAAGTGTTCAGTATCTTTATCAAACAGGTGAATTCTGGATGCATCAAATGCAACACGGATAACGTCTCCGGCACGTGCCTTGGAACGGCTGGAAACACGCGCAACCATGTTCTGCTCCTCACTTACCAGATACAGATAAATCTCTGCACCCATAAGCTCAGTTACTTCAACATCGGTTTCAACGATGCTGTCAGGCATAGCGCTGATATAACGTTCTTCATCGTGAATATCCTCAGGGCGGATACCCATAATTACTTCCTGATTGACATAATCCTTCAGAATCGGATTGTTTGCCTTTTCAGCGGGAAGCTTGATTGTGTTGGGACCGAAGGACAGGAAATACTGACCCTTTTCCTCTTCCAGAACACACTCGATGAAGTTCATCTGAGGAGTTCCGATAAAGCCTGCCACGAACAGGTTTACAGGATAATCGTACAGATTCTGCGGGGTATCAACCTGCTGAATCAAACCGTCTTTCATAACAACGATCCGGGTAGCCATTGTCATAGCCTCTGTCTGGTCGTGTGTTACGTATACGAATGTAGTAGCGATTCTCTGATGAATCTTTGTAAGCTCTGTTCTCATGGTTGCACGGAGCTTTGCGTCCAAGTTGGACAGCGGCTCGTCAAGCAGGAACACCATCGGCTTACGCACGATTGCACGACCCAGCGCAACACGCTGCTTCTGACCACCGGACAGCGCCTTCGGCTTTCTGTCCAAAAGGTGGGTGATTTCAAGAATACGTGCGGCTTCTTCTACACGGCGCTTGATTTCTTCCTTCGGTGTTTTGCGCAGCTTCAAGCCGAACGCCATATTGTCAAACACAGTCATGTGCGGATACAGCGCGTAGTTCTGGAACACCATCGCAATATCTCTATCCTTAGGAGCGACATCGTTTACCAGCTTATCGCCGATGAACATTTCGCCCTCAGTGATTTCCTCCAGACCTGCGATCATACGCAGGGTTGTCGTCTTACCGCATCCGGAAGGACCAACCAGAATCAGAAACTCCTTGTCTTTGATTTCCAGACAGAAGTCAGATACGGCTGTTACACCGCCGGGATATTTTTTATAAATATGTTTCAGGGACAAGCTTGCCATTTATTCATCCTCCTTGGCAGGTTGCACGCGGCTGTGCCGCAATTTTTCTAAGCTATATTATAGCAGTATTTTACCGGGATTAAAAGAGGTTTTTCATCCAAATTTCCATTTGACCCTTTGTGCAATTTGCCCGGATTGTTCATAAAAATTCAAAATTCAAACGAAAATCGCTCACACTTTTTCTAATAATATTAGAATTCATGCAAAATCTGCCTGGGTAAGTGCACAAACCAAATCCCGTGCCGCCTGCACATCTTTCATATCTGCCGTTTCCACACCGGAATGACAGTACCGCAGGGGAATAGAAACACAACTCGCACGACATCCCGCTCCCGCCAGCTGAAGCGCCGCAGTGTCGGATCCGCCAACTGTCAGAATTTCCTTTTGATGGGGAATGTCCCTGTCCCGGGCGAGACATGCTATTTTTTCCGTAAGATATGCGTCGCAGATTACGCTTTTATCTTTGAGTTTGATTGCCGCACCTTTTCCAAGGGATACTGCCATGGGCTTTGCGCCCTTCGTGTCTCCTGTGAGCGTCACATCAACAGCGATACCGTAATCCGGAACCACATCAAACGCAGCAGTACGCGCGCCGCGCAGACCAACTTCCTCCTGCACGGAGAAAACAAAGGTAATATCATTTTGAAAGGATGCTGCTTCCTTTGCCGCAGACATAAGCACCGCACAGCCCAGCTTGTCATCTAAGGGACGTCCGCAGATTCTGCTGCCCGCCAGAGAGAACAGCCCCCCTTCCAAAGCAAAGCAGTCTCCGATCTTGATAAGACGCGCCGCCTCAGCCCGGCTTTTTGCGCCGATGTCCACAACGAACGTATCCCCTTTGTAATCCTCGGGTTTCACACCGTCCTCCGGAATCAGCACACCGCTGCGTCCGTTTTCAAATACAACCCGCGAGTATGCCGCCGCGTTCCAGTCAATGCCTCCTACAGGCGCACAGCGGAGGAATCCGTCCTCCTCAATAAAGGTGACAATAAAGCCGATTTCATCCATGTGGGCGCAAAACAGCAGTTTTTTGCCCGTGCCATTTTTG
>BLMO01000057.1 GCA_011957885.1 Clostridiales bacterium | reverse complement strand
GTTTGTGGAAAAAACGGGGAGACCGGGGCTACTATATGCGGGGAACCTTTACCCATTTGAATACGGATTTTACAGAAGATATTCTCCATATGGCGGATCTGGGCTTTACCCAGCTTTCCATGGAGCCGGTAGTGTGTTCCCCTGATGATCCCTGCGCCCTTACGGAAGCAGATCTGCCTGTGCTGTTTGCTCAGTATGAAAAACTGGCAAAAGAAATGCTGAAACGGAAAAAAGAGGGCAGGGGCTTTGAATTTTATCATTATATGATTGACTTGGGACACGGTCCGTGTATTTATAAGCGGATTGCAGGCTGTGGTTCCGGTACAGAATATCTTGCAGTGACCCCTTGGGGCGAGCTGTTCCCCTGTCATCAGTTTGTCGGTGACCCTGCCTACAGCATGGGAAACATCTGGGACGGCATTCAAAATAAGGCGCTGCAGGAGAAATTCGGAAAATGCAATGCCTATTCCCGTCCGGAATGTGAGGATTGCTGGGCAAAGCTGTATTGCTCCGGTGGATGCGCCGCCAATGCATATCACGTATCGGGAGATATACAGGGCATTTATGAATACGGCTGCAAGCTGTTTAAAAAGCGCATGGAATGTGCGATTATGGTAAAAGCCGCTGAAGCGGAACTTTCTGAAGAGGAGTAAGAATTCTTATGATTACATTTGATTATACCGATAAGAAATTTACAGATTCAATTTTCCATACCGTTGCAATCGGCAGAGCATATGAACTGCTTCGTGGCGATCTTGCACAGCAGCTTGCCGAAATGCAGAAGGAACTCCATTTCCGGTACTGCCGCTGCCACGGGCTTTTCCATGAGGACATGGCTGTTGCAATCCGCAAGCCGGACGGTACGCTGGGCTTTCAGTGGCATCATATGGATAAATTTATTGACACTATGCTGTCCGTTGGACTCAAGCCGTTTTTTGAGCTTGGTCCTATGCCGTACTGTATGGCGAGCGATCCGAAAGCGACCATCTTCCATTATGAAATGAACATGTCCAAGCCTACGGACTATAACGAATGGTATGCGCTGTGCCGCGCGTTTACTTCTCACTGTGTAGACCGCTACGGGCTGGATGAAGTGCGCACATGGTTTTTTGAGGTTTGGAAAATTGAATCTGTAAATTTCTTATCGGTATAATCAAATGTAATCATA
>BLMO01000056.1 GCA_011957885.1 Clostridiales bacterium | reverse complement strand
ATCAAAGAACATACAGCCATTATACAGATCCCGTATTTCGGGACAGTCGTTGTAGGAAAGCAGGAATTTGCTCTCGGCGCTCATCAGCGCATCCCGCAGCCGCAGGTGATCCTCCCATGTGAAGCCGTATTGATACACATATTCGCTTGAATAATACGGCGGATCGCCATAGATAAAACCGCCGGGGCGGTCGTAGTGTTTGATGAACACCTCGAAGTCTTGATTTTCAATAATCACATTCTCGCACCGCCTGCTGAATGCCTGAATAAGTTCAAACAGGCTTCGCAGATTGAACGGCTGGCAAGCAAAGGATTTTCCACCGCTGGAATAGCTGGTTCGAATTAGCTTTAGAAACATCGCTGCGCGGCGCAGGTCGTAATCTTTTTTGACTATTGAATATACTTCACGCAATTCCTCTGCCTGTGGTTCGGGGAGCAGGATGTTCGTCAACTCCAATTCCTCGTTCAGATACTCGTCACTGAATTCCTCTTTCTTAAAAAACTGCTTCAGCATATTGAAATCGTCACGGGAATTAAGACTCAAAAAACCAAGCTCTCGGATAAACGCCAACGGTCTGTCCCGCATACATCGAAACAGATTGATAAGGTTGTGATTGTAATCGTTGAATACCTCGAACTTATCCGGTTGGGGTTTACCAAGCAGCACCGATCCGCTGCCACCGAAGGGTTCGATATATCTCTCGTAGTGCAGCGGAAACATTGCGTAAATGATATGGAGAATGGACGTTTTATTGCCTATCCATGTTATTGGAGATTTTATTTTCATCACCTGCCTTTTGACAAGCGGTCAACCGTTTCAGGGCAACAAAAAAGGCGGTACCAATCATTTGCTCTGAAACGATTGATACCGCCGTATGGTTTATTTGTTATTCAGTTTTTCTTTGAGCCTTTGAATTTCAGACTCGTAGTCGCAGATTCGGTTCATCTGCAAACAGCACAGGATTAACGCTGCAATACAGCCGCCCAATAGCAGTCCGATGACAAAGTTCAGCACAGTTTCATCACCTCGCTTTCCTGTAGCTCGTCGGTATGAAGGAACTCTCCAAGCGTTTGTTCCTCGCCAGTAAAGTTCGGTTCGGTATCCTCAGTGAAGGAAATATATCCTTTTTCTCCGAAATCCAGTGGCTCTTTTGTGATAACCGATCCGCCGTGGTTTTCACTTACCTTTGGTTCAACCGAACAGAAGCGTCCGCCGTCATCGTTGTGCCGCAAGTGATAACAGTAAAGCCCTTGCGGAATGTCCGCATCTGTCAACCTGCCATTGGTAAATAGTGCGGGCTTGCCGAACAACTCAATCTGCTGATATTCCTCGTTCTCTACATTGATATATTTTGTACCGTCGGCGTTCAGGCACAGATCCATGTCGGCGGGATCAAAATCCCACATTCCGCAGGCGAACTCAATCGCTTCCTTTTCACTTTCGGGGAAGTATTCCTCTATGCGTTCGCCGCCTTTATAGCTGTATCTGCCGCAGTTATATCCGATGGCCTCGTCTGCCCATTCGTGTTCAAATTCAATATCGGGAAACAGTTCCGTCAGCTTTTCGAGAACAGGATGCGGCGCTGTCCATGCCGTTTGAAAATACAGCATATTTCCGTCATGGTAGTCGATTGTATCTTCTCTGTATCCATAGGCGTTGCACCTTGTTCCCCAATTCTGAATGCACCAGTCGTACCAAGTAGGCGCGCCGTGTTGACGGATATTGTTCCACGCGGTTTTGCCAAGCTCCCATTCGTCACGCTTGATATCCGTGCGCTGTCGCAGGAAGAGTTCTTCGCTCTCGATTGGAATATTTTCAAGCACCTTTAACGCATCTTCTTCCGACCGTCCGAAGGTGTATACATCGATAAAATCCTGATAGGCTTTCAACCCACGGTCGGTTTGGCTGCCTGCCTTAATGTTAAGGCTCTCCGGCATGGGGTTGATCATATTGAAATCTACCGAACCGACGCCATGCTCATCGGATTTAATCGCTTCCAGCATTTCTTGAATTTTCTGAGGTTCACCGTGTAGCGATATATGATTTACAACATGAGTTGACATTGCTTTTCTACTCCTTTTTCTGTTCGTAATATATTTCCTTTATTTTTGCTCCTATAGCAGAAATGACGGGAACGCTCACTGCGTTGCCCGCCATCTTATACAGCCGCCCGTCTTTGAGTCCGGTGGAGACTGCTTTATAGAATTGTTCATCGGTAAAGCCCTGCAACCGCCAGCATTCAATCGGCATGAGCTTTCTGATTCTGCCTTTGTGCCATACGCCGTGCCGATCCTGCGCCGTGATAGTGAACATCGGCTCATTCGGTTCTTTGACTCTGCGTCCTTGTTGACGGACTTTTTCTCTGTCGGGAGTGAGTATTGCTCTCGGCTCATCTGTTACAAGGACGGCGGAATGCTCGACTTTGTGATTGATGACTCCGCTGTCCTTCCTTGCCGTAATGCATCGCGCTGTATTGGTGATGATGGGATCAGAATTCATATCAATAAAATATAATCCTGTTTTGCTGCCCCAACCGCCGCTGCCTGCACATTGTGTATAGGCTACTCCTTCAGGATCGTAGACTCGCTGCCCCTGCGGACCAGGGATAAATTGTTTAAGATTTTCCGCATTGCCGCAGGAGAGAGGAAATATCCGTCCGGCACCTCGTCCTCCAAGACTTGCGACAATGTACAGCCGCCTGCGCTGCTGCGGAACTCCGAAATTTGCACTGTTATGCACACACCATTCGAGATCATACCCCAGCTCAGTAAGCGTGGAGAAGATGGTAGTAAGCGTCCTGCCGCAGTCATGCGATAGCAGACCGGGGACATTTTCCAAGAGAAGATATGCAGGCCGTTTCGCTTCAGCGATTCGGGCAACTTCAAAGAAGAGAGTGCCTCTTGTATCGTCTGCAAATCCGAGCCGCTTGCCAGCAACGCTGAAGCTTTGGCATGGAAATCCTGCACAGATGAGATCAATGTCGGGCAGATCGTTTGGGTTGATTGTTCTTGCATCTTCAAAGTACACTTCTCCTTTCGGCTCATAGATGGCGTTGTACGCCTGATTTGCATATTTATCGATCTCGCAGTGACCGATGCATTCAAATCCGCCGACCGCTTCAAGCCCCGAACGGAAACCGCCGATTCCTGCGAACATATCAAAAAATCGGATTGTCATAGCAAATCCGACACCTTTCACTTATCTGTTTTCCGTTTCACCTCACATTCCCATAATAGGGACGTTGTCCTTGCCCATGTCATTATTTTGTTCTTCTGCGATTTCCTCATCGGTTAATCTGCGGAAACTGTCTTCGCCGGGGACGAGACCGAGTGATCTGCCATTGTCAAATGCACAATGCAAAGTTCCGATGTCATCGACCGCCATAACTGTTCCTCTTGTGTTATCTTCGACAGGTCGGGGATCTTCTCCCATGTTGAGCAGCATAATGCGTGTGCCGGGCGGATAGTTGTTTTTCATACGCTGTGCAAAGCGCCGTTCTGCTTCAAATCTGTTCATACTTTGTTCTTTCGTTCCGTCATTGTCTGTAATGGCGTTTTTATGACTGTGTTGTCTTTTCGGTTGATATTTTTGTGTGTCAAGCGCGTCAAGTGCTTCTTCCTTAGTTCGGAACATTCGTCTCGGTGTTGCGCGATGAAGATAGTTTCCACGCTTTAAGGTATAATATTTTCCATCAAACTCTTTTATCTCAAACTCTTGGGTATATCGTTTCGGAACACTGACTATCATTATGCAGGTGTCGCCGATATTCCATTTTGAGGTGCTTTTTTTCATATCTCACATTCCTCCAAACTGTTGTCCATGCTGATTTCCTATATACTCATCCATTTCGGACTCAGTATAAAGGAAATAATCCCCGCTGGAATTCCAAAAAGAGACATACAGATCACCATCATCTGTTTTGATAGCACGTTGTTCAAACAACTCACCAAAGCCATCACTATTCTGACCGGAAATTGCAGAGCGCAATTTCTCAATTTCTTCGGTATTCAGTTCCTCATTCAGATAACAGTCAATCTTTCCGTATATCTTTCCACCCATTTTTTCCAATCCCCATACGGCGTATACAAGTTTTTCTCCGATACCGCTGTGATTTCCGACATATTCTGCCATATCTCCAAGATCGGGAAGCTGTTCTATTCCAAGCCTATCTTCGATTTCGCCACGATTATCTAAAATACTATAATTTGATACAGGGCTGTAGTAGCCTTCTTCATCATAAATAGTCGCTTCTAAAGGACAGAAAAAGGTCAGCCTTGTTTCAGCTACGTCAATTTTCATTTGATTGATATCTTCAAGTACCTCTGAAAAAGTCGAATACTGTTCTAACAGTAATTTCTGTTCGAGATCCGGTTGAATTTCTTCTCTTGCATTTGTAACGGCAAGGTCGAGCAGATAGGCGTCATAAAGGGTATCGTTTTCATTCAAAAGACGAATCATACTGTTTCCGATATCGCTGTCGGAATAGAGTTTTACGCTGTATTCCTCATCTTCCTCGTCTCGGAGCCGCAGTAATTCCGGCGATCCATAACCGATAGCCAGTAAACTCCGATATATTTCATGGTAATGTGTAGTCAGGTCAAGAACCGCAGTCTCTCCGTCCTTGTTTTGTACGACAACGTTAATCATTACAAATGTTCCTTTCCTTATTAGAGTTTAATGGCGCGAGTCCAAAGCGTCGAATTGCCATTGCTTTGCAGATGAGATCGAATATCCTCGGCGCAATTAAATCTTTATCCGCAAGGTCTTTGATCGTGATGTGTTTTGTGCCGAGATATAAGTCCTTCGCACAGCAGAACAGGGTGTAGGCATTCTCGGTGCTGTTCTGGAGCTTGATTGCATTAAAACAAATTTTGTTTTGCCTAACTCTTTGCTTTGCTTTCATCCACAGGGCGTGTTCTGCAGTCAGCAGATATACAGCGGACATAAGAGCGTAATCTTTTCTGTTTAGTTTTTCAATAGCTTCCATAAAGGCAATTCGATGCTCTTCATTTCTATAATCCATAGGTATTTCCTCGCTTTCTTTCAGGTATTGCTTCAGTCGTCTTTGAAACGATTGACAGTGTAGATGC
>BLMO01000055.1 GCA_011957885.1 Clostridiales bacterium | reverse complement strand
CTGTCGATATGTAAATTATCCCAAATGAAAGTAAAACAATCCCCCACCCGCTGTATGGGAGCCCCCTTTGCACAAGGGGGCCTTAAATTTTTGTTTCCCGTGCCATCTCCCTATGGAGCCACGCAGCGGATCCTCACATGGGAACCTTTTTGGTTTGTACAGCACGCGGGAAAATCCTTTTTTCTACTTCAACTGGTTTTCTCCGCAGTATACGGAAACGCATGAAGAACTCCGTCACTGACTGCTCCATAAAAAACTTCTTTTGGCGAATGAATATCCATAGCGTGCAGCTGCTTATCCAGCCATTTTGCATCCAGACCTTCCTCCCGCAGACGGTTCCAGTCCACAACCCCGTCCATTATCACTGCAGTATCCAAAGTTGCCTTTTCTACTGCGATTCCCATATCCTGGGGTGTTGCAGGGCGATTCTCTGATTTAGGCAAAATGCTTAACTTTCCGTTTGCTTCCAATATCACACATTCCACCTGAGACAAATCAAAATATCCGCCGCTTCTGCAATGCATCACAAATTCATCCACATCCAACCGGGCTTTTTTAAAGCTTTTTTTAATCAGTTTTCCATCCCGCAAAAGAATCAACGGCCGCCCGTTGATAATACCGGCGGCTTTTCTTGATTTGTTGGTGATCCATGCAAGCAGGATACTAATCCCGCCGTACACAATCATGGCAATCAGCGGATCCAATATTTCATGAGGCATGGCAGTAGCAAGCTCGGCTCCGATAGAGCCGATTGTGATTCCATTCACATAGTCAAACAAACTCATTTGCGACATTTGCCGGCATCCGATGCATTTTGTAATAATAAACATAGCAACTATAGATAATATTGCTGCCAAAACGGTCTGAAGATATGCCATTTTTATCCCTCCAAGCTTCCTTATCCGAAGTTCACACTATACATAGTGTTGCCCTCTGCCTTAAAATTCATCCATATATTGTGTTTTTTATAAATAGGCACTTGCAAAAATCATTTTATTACTGTATAATAAACGTGTAAGATTTCCAAATATACCCAATTAAAATTTCTGCCGTTTAAATCGGTTCAACACTGAAAATTTTTTGATGTAGAAATGGAGATTCCTATGAAATGTCCGTCCTGTGGATCTATGGATTTGAAGGTAGTGGATTCCCGCCCGGTGGAAGAAAACAATTCTATCCGGCGGCGGCGGGAATGCCTCCAATGTCACGGAAGATTTACCACATATGAGATTATCGACGCTTTCCAGCCTGTAGTTGTGAAAAAAGACGGATCAAAAGAATTGTTCGATAAGAACAAGCTTTTATCCGGGCTTTTAAAAGCTTGTCAGAAGCGTCCTGTCAACGCGGAAACAGTGGCAAACGAGATTGAAATAGAAATTCAAAATTCTCTGCGCAGGGAGATAACTTCCTCTGAAATCGGAGATATCGCTATGGAAAAGCTGCGTGCATTGGACGCGGTAGCCTATGTGCGTTTTGCATCCGTTCACCGGGAATTTAAGGATGTGGAAACCTTTATGAAAGAATTGCAGACACTGAAAGGCGAAAAGCAATAAAGCTTTTTGTGCGGGACTTTGCATCAATTTCAGTATAAAGTAAAACAATCCCCCACCCGCTGCGCGGGAGCCCCCTTGTGCAGGGGTTCGTTTCACGAACCCCTGCACAAGGGGGCCTTTTTTGTTTGTTTACGCATA
>BLMO01000054.1 GCA_011957885.1 Clostridiales bacterium | reverse complement strand
AACACGGGCACTATGCCTAAGCCTTCCACCTCCTCCCCCGGTAACGGGGGTGGGGGCGGGAATAAGCCGAGTTCTAAACCAAATACTGGGTCCGGAAACAATGGAAAGAATGAATATTATGATCCGATTTTTAAAATACCCGAACCGTTTGTTTCTAATTGGACACTATATTATTTTTATGGAGAAGATCAGAAATCACATGCCGAGAAGAATATAAAATTGTTGGAGGAAAAATATACGGTATCGCAGTGGTTGATTACCAAAACAGAAGATTTTACCTCTATTTGGAATAATACTATTCCCAAAAATGTTGATACAATAATCATAAATTTTCATGGAGATCCTTTTGATGTTCAGTTTATAAGAATACCTAAATTAAATACAAAGCAAGTGGATACGCTGGTTTTGCTTTCATGCAATGCAGGTCATTTGCATACCGAAGTCAGACCCGTGGCACGAAGACTTTTTGAGCATCTTACAGTAAGGCAGTTTATAGCATGTGATGGAACACATCGTAGAGAATCCCTTGAGCGTCCTGATATAGGCATTAGCGTTATAGATGGGGATAAGTGGAAAGGCTACTTTGGATCATCTGTGGATAAAAACGAAAAATCGTGGGGATTTACATTGTATTCAGTTTATGGTCTGATATATTCTATAGGAACTTCCTTCAATTCAGTTGCAAGCTTGTTGGAAAGTATAGGGAAATGGTGAGAAAACGGATACAAATTATGAGAAAGGGACGGTTTCAATTATGAGAAAGATTTTAATCGCGATCCTTGCTTTACTATTGGTTATTATAGGGGGTGTTACTGTGTGGTTTTTCTTTTCAGATCACAAAACAATAAGCAGTAAAGAAGAACTGTTGAAGTTGCTTGGAATGAATTTCACAGATATTGAGATAACAGATATTCAGTATGAAAATGGGGAGTATAACAATATTCCATATACGAATATAGTAATGTTTTATAACGATTCGGAGGAAGCATTACAATCCCGTGAATATTATCTTAGAGAAAGAGATTTATCCTGCATTTCTCCACCAGATATCAGAACTATGGAAGAGATGGGTGTTGATACGGATAGTATTCTACAACATGGAAGGAATTTTAAGGAGTTCATTACAGAAACGGATGGAGAGTGGTCTTATGGGATTTACTGGTACGAATTGGACAAGAGTTATGGTTATAAGGGCAATGTATTGATACTTACATCTATAGATGCTACAATAAAAATAGATGTGGAAAAAATCTTGAAGGATTAGTAACTAAGGAATAATTAAAAACAGGCGGAAGAAACTCCGCCTGTTTTTGTGATTGACATAGCTGGGAAAATATTGTAAGATTAAAGTAGAAAATAGTACATACTGCAACGGAGACAGTGTGAACTATGTGGATCCCACGGGATTGTGGGTGCAGGTGGGAGCCACCATATGGGAAGCACAGCGAGGAGATACGCTGTGGGGATTGTCGGAAATTGTGTATGGAAATGGAAGCCTATGGACGACATTTGGATATCAGGATTCCCATACAAATCTGCAGGTAGGAGAAATTATAGACGTAACAGGATGGGGCAGAGTCGGGCGGAACATGGGCGGCTATGTGGATCTTTACGGAGGCGGACAACTGTATCCGATAGTGGATCAGATGCCAACGTACACATATACGCCGCCGGCACCAGCGCCGTCCAAACCTTCTCCGCCGGCAGCGAACACCCCAACGCAGCCTACGCCGTCCAATCCCGGCAATAATGCATCTTCTTCCACCTCCTCCCCCGGTAACGGGGGTGGAGGAAATAAGCCAAGCTCTAAACCAAATACTGGGTCCGGAAGCAATGGAAAGAATGAAATTTATGGTCCGCCTGTTCCTGTTGTTCCAGAATATAAGCCTCCAATAACACAGCCAATTTTGCCAATATCTCCTGCTCCTATAACCGGTCCTGTTGACGGGGGACCGCTTTCCGGTATTATTCATGCAGGCGAAGCAATAGCAGACGCTATACCGGGAGTTGACACTGCGGCTATTGGCGGATTTTTTCTTGATTTTGATAAAATCGGTGAGACGTACCATGCGAAGGTGGATTGCTGGCAGGCACATTTCGGATATAATGATCTGTATGATTTTGCATTCAGCTTAGGAACCACCATGGATAAAGCCAAGTTTGATTTTAAATCCGGGAAAAAAGAGTATATATTGTGGGCATGGAAAGGGGATTATATCAACTTAGGTGCAGGAGCCGAGATGGGGATATATGAACGCGCAACGTTTTTAGGAATCAAGCTTCCGCATTGGAAAGTGAATAAAGACCTTGCGATGAAAATGACGCTGAAGCTGTATTACTGCGGTAAGAAGGTAGTAGACTATGCGCCGAGGGAAAAACAGTGGTGGATCACCGGATTCAATCCGAATTACACTGTTTATTCCATTGCTTTTTTAACAGCTATTTATACGGTCACATTTAATACTAAAAAAATGTATGATGATTTTTATGACGCATGGGGCAAGAATTTCCGGTGGACGTTTGAAGGAAACCGTACTGCAACATTGAGATTCTAACAATAGTGAAAGGAAAAACTTTATGAGAAAAATACTGACATTTATTATATTTTTTCTTGTAAGTATATTCATTTTTAATTCGTGTATGGCAGGAGGCAGGAAAATGACTTTGGACTTTGATGTGATAGCGATTGATAAAAGGATGAAACAGGTGGTAAAAGCATTAGAAAAGCAAGATAAAGATGCAATGAAACGTATTTTCTCTAAGCAGGCGGTAGAAGAAGCAGTAGATTTCGAAGAAAATTTGGACTTGCTCTATGCTTTTTTTGAAGAAGGATCTGTTCTTTGGGAAAGATCAGGTGGACCGGGCACATCTGAACATTTGGCGATCGGTCATGCATTAAAAGAAATTGAAGCTACTTATGACATAGAATGTAACAACCAGCAGTATCATGCTTCTATTAAAATATGTACAAAGAATGACGATAATCCGGATAATATTGGTATATTATCATTTTGTATTATTCCAGCAGAGAAATGGACAGATCGTTGTAATTATTGGGGAAATTTAGATATATGCGGAATCACTGTTGATTAAATTGGTTGTTGTGCAAATCGAAAACAGGCGGAGGAAACTCTGCCTGTTTTTTATGATTGACATGAAAGGGAAAATACTGTAAGATTAAAGTAGATTATATAATTACCCGCAGAAAAACGGAATTGTCTAAAAAGGAAGATAGAGTATGTTAAAGCGTATCGGTTGTATAGCAATAATTATAGCGGGGGTATTATTTATGAGTTCATGTACATCATTTCAGGATAGAATATCAAGGCTTTTAATGACAAGCGATGAAAGAAAATCAATTAGGCGATTAGAACAAGTATTAGGTGCTATAGAAGATAAAGATATAGAGGCTTTGCGATCTTTGTTTTCGCAAAAGGGACTGGAAGAAACAGAAAACTTTGAAGAGAATGTTGATGCTTTGTTTGAATTGTTTCAAGGGAAAGTGCTTACCAAAGAGAAGCCGAGCGGTCCTACAGTGTATGAGGGACAGGAGGCTGGATACAGTAACCGTTGGCAGCAGATCAGCTCATTCTATTATGTTCAGACCGATCAAGAAAAATATTTTTTCTTGATGGAGGATTATCCCATTGATGAGAGAGATCCTGATAATGTTGGTTTGTATTTGCTTTTGGTGGTAAAAGCAGAAAATCATGATAAAATATTTGATGAGACAGAAAAAATATTATTTGATACTGTTAATAATGTAACAGTAGAAATACCCCGGTCGGGAGTTTACATTCCATTCAAATAAAAAATTGGTCAGGAAAATCATAAAAAAACAGGCGGAGGAAACTTTGCCTGTTTTTTGTGATTGACATGGCTGGAAAAATAATGTAAGATTAAGGTAGATTATATAATTACCCCGCAGAAAAACGGAATAGTCTAAAAAAGGAAAATAGAATATGATAAAGCAAATCAGTTGTATAGCAATAATTATAGTGGGGGTATTATTTATGAGTTCGTGTATGCCAGTTAAAGAAAGAATATCAAGGCTTTTAATGACAAGCGATGAAAGAGCGGCGACCAAATGTTATGAGCAAGTAGTAAAAGCATTAGAAAAACAGGACAAAGAAGCAATAAAGAGTATGTTCTCGAAGCAGGCGCTGGGAGAAGCAGAAGATTTTGATGAAAACTTGGATCAGCTGTTTGAAATTTTTGATAGTAAGTTTGAACCCTATAATTTTGACCATGGATATGTTGGTGAACGTATTGATTATGGAAAAAGGGAAAAGGAGATACATTTGGGATTTGATATAAAAGTAAATGAATCAACTTTTTTTTATCTTATAGATTATCCGGTAAATACACTAAACCCAGATAAAAAAGGATTGTATGCTTTGCGCGTTACAGGATTTGAAGAGGATATAACTACTGACAAAAAAAGATTCCGGGAATATATATAGCGGTATCATAAGAATAACCTAAATAGGGGCAGAAGATATTCTGCCCCTATTAGGGTATCCGTATGACCCACAGTATGAGAGAGGACTGCGAGTAGGGGATATCATAG
>BLMO01000053.1 GCA_011957885.1 Clostridiales bacterium | reverse complement strand
GGGTTAAGTCGTAACAAGGTAGCCGTATCGGAAGGTGCGGCTGGATCACCTCCTTAAGGTGCTTTGACTGTAATATTTTCTATAATTTAAAGTATAATAAGGGTTGTTATTAAGTGAAATTTATATGATTTTGGCAGACATTTTCCATTAAAAAAATGCACTTATTTTTCAAAATCTCTTGAAAAATACTGTATATTATGATATACTACAGTAGCATTGTTTTGGCATTTGCATTGGCAAAAGAGTCGTCAAATTTAGATTGCTTAATTTTCCTTTCAAAATGTTTAACAGCTTTTGCTTTTGGGCGTAATATAAGGAGCGAACAAGATAAATGGAAAAACAAGAAAAAACCAGTGGTGAATTCTATACAATTGATTTACTTCATATTATTAAGTTCTTATGGCGGCGCGCATGGCTGATTGTTTTGGCAGGAATATTAGCAGCAGCAATTGGATTTTCAATTTCCGCTTTTATAATTGCTCCTACCTATTCATCTTCCGTTAAGCTTTATGTAAATAACAGTTCATTTGCTTTGGGAAATACAAGCTTTAGTATAAGCTCTTCGGAAATTACTGCAGCGCAAAGCTTGGTTAAAACATATGGAGAAATTTTAAATAGCCGCAGCACACTGGAACGTGTTATTGAAAAGACCGGGGTGAATTATACTTGGCAGGAATTGTCGGAAATGATTGTTTCTGCATCGTCTAATAATACAGAAATTATGAAAGTGACAATTACAACGGAAGATCCATACGAGGCGGCGAAAATTGCGAACTGTATTGCTGAAATTCTTCCTATAAGAATCTCAGAGATCATTGACGGTGCTTCTATGGAAGTTGTAGATTCTGCAATTCCTGAATTTCAGAAGGTTGCCCCGAGTGTAACAAAATATACTGCTGTTGGGCTGGTGCTTGGTGTTTTGATTTCCGTTATTGCGTTGGCAATCGTGGCAATGATGGACGATACAATTCATGATGAAGAATATATTCTTAGAACTTATGACTATCCGGTTCTGGCGAAAATTCCCGATTTGGTGAACACCGGAACAAAACAGTATGGTTATTATTATCAGCGTGCACCAAAAGCAAAGAGTTGATGAAAGGCAGTGAAATTGTAGAAAAATGTTAAAGAAAAAAACAAAGCAGTCGTCTTTCATCATGAACGATGGAAATAAGACGTTACACGAGAATCTTAATTTTACAGCAATTGAACAATATAAATTGCTTCGTACAAATTTGGATTTTACAGTCCCGGAGGGTGAAAAATGTCCGGTGATTGGTGTAACCAGTTCTACGCGCGGGGAAGGAAAAAGTACAACTTCAATAAATTTGTCTTATGTTCTTGCGGAAAAAGGCAAAACGGTCCTGCTAATTGACGGGGATCTTCGGCTTCCCTCTATTGCAAAGAAAATGTCCCTTGGAAATTCCTTCGGTCTTACCGATTTGCTAATGGGGAAGGGGACAAACATTTCAGATTTTCGATCCACTTTATTAAAAAATTGGTTTGTTCTTCCTTCCGGAAATATTCCGCCGAATCCTTCTGAGCTACTTGGCTCACGTAGGATGGAATCAATGCTCTGCAAACTCAAAGAAACATTTGATTATATTATTATAGATCTTCCTCCTGTAAATATTGTATCAGATGCCTTGTCTGTTTCAAGCTTGATTTCCGGTATGATTGTCGTAATACGTGAGAATTATACTGAAAAGAAAGAGTTGGAGCATTGCTTCAGGCAACTGGGACTTTCAAATGTCAACGTTCTTGGCTGTGTTATAAATGATGCTAAAGAAAGCAGCGGTTCTTACGGAAAATACAAAAAGAACAAATATTATAGCTATTATCAAAGCAATCCAAAGGATGAAAAGCAGTGATTGATTGGCATAGTCATATACTTCCGGGTATGGATGACGGAAGCAAAGATGTGGCTGAAAGTTTAACTCTTGTTAAAACACTTAAAGAGCAAAATGTCGAAACTATAATTGCAACACCGCACTTTTATGCCAACATTGAATCGACGGAAAAGTTTTTCAAAAGGCGTAGCGAATCATACCAGAGGCTTCATGAAAGATTGCCTGAAGGTTCGCCTGCAATCAAACTGGGGGCTGAGGTCCGGTATTACCCTGGTATCAGCCGAATGGCAGATTTAAAGCAACTAAAAATTGAAGGAAGCAAGCTGCTTCTTTTGGAGATGCCGATATCCAAGTGGACGGAATATACGGTAAGAGAATTGATAGAAATAGCTTCTTTACAAGACATAAATCCTATATTGGCACATATAGAAAGGTATCTGGCACTGCAAACTGCAGATGTTCAGCATCGGCTTTATGAAAGCGGTATTTTGATGCAGGTGAACGCAAGCTTCTTTGTTAAAGTTACGACTAAGCGAAAAGCAATTGACTATTTAAGCAGCGGGAAAATACATTTTCTTGGATCGGATTGTCATAATATGACAACGCGTCCGCCACAGCTTGACAGGGCGTATGCTTATATAATAAAAAAGCTTGGTACCGATTTTATCAGTCAAATGGACGAGTATGGTTATTCTATGCTCGTGCAAAATAAATAATCTCTTATTATGGAAAGGATGAATTCCAAAATGAAAAAAGTATTGGCAATTTGTTTGATGGCAGTGATGGTGCTGACTTTAAGCGTCCCTGCATTTGCAGCACCCGGCGGATTTATTTCCAGCCCTTCTGGCAATCAAGCTCCGGAGATCGTTGAATATCACAACGAATCCAATGATTGCAAAGCAACGCTTGATGTAACTCCTTATGCAGACAGAAATTCTCTTTCTGAGGATGCGTGCAGTAAGCTTGAAGAGGCTTATAACGCGATTGTAAATACAAAGGATCTTACTTCTCTTAGCGAGGCTCTGAAAGAACTTGCAAAAAAACTTGGCATCAATCCTTCTGATCTGGCAGTAAGCGATATGTTTGATATCAGCTACAACGGCTGTGATGATCATGAAAACCATGGAACTTTTGATATTACTTTGAAGGCTGAAACGCTCAAAAACTTTGTCGGTCTTCTCCACTATTATAATGGCGAATGGAAACTCGTAACTGATGCAGAAGTAACCAATAACGGTACACATCTTGAGTTTAAAGAGAAGGACTTTTCTCCTTTCGCTATCGTTGTGAATACAGCAGCTGGCAATGCAAATTCCGGTAATGCAAATTCCGGCAATGCATCTTCTGGCAATACTTCCAAAGTTCCTCAAACCGGTGAAAGCAATATTATTTACGTTTGTGCAGCAGCAGCTGTAATTTCTATTATGGGTATTGCTGTTGTTTCTGCAAAATCCAAAAAGAACAGAGCGTAATTAGCTCGGAAATGAGATTATGCTATGGGAAAGACAAAACAAGATAAAAAGACATATACAAAGTATATCATTATTGCATTATTGATTGTTTTTCTCATATCCTCCGGTCTGCTTTTTCTGAAAATGTGGGAAAGCGGCCGGGGGAGATTCCCCGAAAATAATGACATTGAGAATTCAACAATAGTGCACAATGGTGCGGATTATACGTTGAATGACAGCATTGAGACGTTTTTAGTAATCGGGCTTGATAAATTAGAAGGTACATCTGTTTCTGACTCATACAACAATGATCAGCAAGCCGATTTTTTGATGTTGTTTGTGTTTGATGACAACGCCCAAAAATGCACCGCGATTCATATCAACCGAGATACAATGGCACAAGTAAATATTCTCGGCGTTGCAGGAAATAAGATAGATACTGTCACTAAGCAGATTGCATTAGCGCATACGTATGGAAACGGAAGAGATGTTAGTTGCCGTAATACTGCAGATGCGGTTTCCAAACTTTTAATGGATGTGAAGATAGATCATTATATCTCTCTTACGATGGATTCTGTTGCCGTGATGAATGACCTGGTTGGCGGCGTGGAAGTTACTGTTCTTGATGATTTTTCTGGGATAGACGACGTGCTTGTTCAAGGTCAGACTGTTACCTTACAAGGCGAGCATGCACTGCATTATGTGCGTTCTCGTTATGGTCTTGAGGATAGCAGCAATCATAGCAGAATGGAACGTCAGCAGCAGTATATCAATGCATTGTTTGATAAGTTCCAGCAGTGTATGGAGCGTGATGATGAATTTGTTGTTGATGCCTCGCTGAAAATGGCAGATTACATTATTTCTGATCGCTCAATTACTCAGCTGCAGGCTATTGCAAATAAGTTTAATGCATATGATTTTGTTGGTATCAGCAATATTGCGGGTGAATCCAAACTGGGAGAGCAATTCATGGAATTTTATCCGAATGAAGAATCGGTCAAAGAGACTGTGATTGAATTGTTTTATGAACTAAAAAATTAATACTTAAAATGGATGTGCATAAAATGCGCATCCATTTTACAGGTGAAAAGAGCAGAAGAGGAGGAAGAGAATTGAACGTAAAGGAAAAAACTTTTACCGTTTCTCCTGATGAAGCAGCTGTACATAATTTAAAAACTGCATCTGCTCTTCACATGGAAAAACCGTTGTATAAATTTTTTAAGCGTTGTTTTGATATTTTCTTTTCTCTGCTTGGCGTTATTTTATTATCGGTTCCCATTTTAATTATTGCATTGATTATCATAATAGATAGTCCAGGCGCTTCACCGTTTTATATACAGGATCGGATTGGTATAAATGGAAAACCATTTCGATTTTATAAATTAAGATCTATGATTCCTCATGCTGAAAAAATGATAGATTCACTTTTAGAAGAAAATGAGATGCAGGGACCAGCTTTTAAAATAAAATATGATCCAAGAATTACACGCATTGGACATATTCTTCGTCGAACCAGCATCGATGAATTGCCTCAACTTTTGAATATATTAAAAGGAGATATGAGCTTTGTAGGACCGCGGCCTCCGCTCCCCCGTGAAGTAATGATGTATACAGAACATCAATATCAAAGGCTTAGCGTAACTCCGGGACTAACCTGTTATTGGCAGATTCAACCCCGGCGCAATAGTTTGTCTTTTGATGAATGGCTTGCGTGGGATTTAAAATATATCTCCGAGCGCAGCTTCAAAACAGATATAAAAATCCTGTTCAAAACCGTCGGTGCGGTATGTAAAATGGAAGGTGAATAGTGTAATGTTTGAAGCAGAAAACAAGAAGCTGCGTATTGCCATGCTTGGACACAAAAGAATTCCGTCCCGCGAGGGTGGGATAGAAGTTGTTGTCACTGAACTTGCAACACGTATGTTTTCAAAAGGTCATCATGTTACTTGTTATAACCGGAACGTACATCATATAGGCGGATCGAAATTTGATGGAGCTATGCCTTTAGAGTATAAGGGTGTCAAGCTCAAAAAGGTTTGGACGCTTGATACGAAAGGATTAGCGGCATTAACGGCGTCTTTCTCGGCAGCGCTTGGAGCCGCTGTCGGGAAATATGATATTGTCCACTTTCATGCCGAAGGACCATGTTCCATGCTATGGATACCGAAGCTTTTTGGTAAGAAGTGTATTGCAACTGTACATGGCTTGGATCACCAGCGCGCAAAATGGGGCAAATTTGCATCTTGGTACATACGTAGGGGAGAGAAATGCGCTGTACGTTTTGCAGATGAAATTATAGTTCTAAGCGAGAATGTGCAAAACTATTTTTTGAAAACATACGGTCGCAGTACAGTTTTTATTCCAAATGGGGTCACAAGACCGGATTTAGTGGAACCGAACAGAATTACGGATTTATATAAGCTTGAAAAAATAAGTATATTCTGTTTTTGGGGCGTCTTGTGCCGGAAAAAGGTGTGCATTACTTAATTAAAGCGTACAAAGCACTTAAAACTAACAAAAAGCTGGTTATTGCCGGAGCTTCTTCTGATACTTCCGAATACGAAAGAGCGCTTTTAGAGCTTGCTGATCATGATCCTGATATCGTTTTCACTGGATTTGTACAGGGAAGGACGCTTGAAGAACTTTACAGTAATGCGTACGTATATGTTCTGCCGTCTGATCTGGAGGGAATGCCGCTTAGCTTGCTGGAAGCAATGAGCTATGGCAACTGCTGTCTAACATCGGATATTCCGGAATGTGCAAAGGTAACAGGGGCATACGGTCTGACATTTCGAAAAGGCGATATATCAGATTTAAAAGATAGATTACAGCAGTTGTGTGATGATACGAATATGACGGAATTTTATAAAAAGCACGCGGCGGATTATATTTGCAGCAGGTACAATTGGGATGATGTGACAAATCGAACTTTACAATTATATGGAGTAAATGAGGCGGCAGACCCCTCTGCTCCTATGGAGGGTAAAGCATATGAAGGTGCTGCTTGTAAATAAATTTTTGTATCCAAAGGGCGGTGCGGAAACGTACGTGTTTCAACTTGGCGGCATATTAACGGCGCACGGTCATGCAGTGCAGTATTTTGGTTTGGACAATGAAAAGAATATTGTCGGCAATAATGCGGGAGCGTATGTATCCAATATAGATTTTAACGCAGGTGTGCGCAGAAATCTCGCTGCTCCGTTTCGTATTATTTATTCGGTTGAAGCGAGAAAGAAGATCCGCCAAGCGCTCACTGATTTTGAACCGGACATTGTACATTTGAATAATATCCAATTTCACTTAACACCGAGTATCATTCTCGAGATTGAAAAATATCGGCAGAGAACGGTGCGGAATGTTAGGATCATTTATACAGCGCATGATTATCAGTTAATCTGTCCCAGTCACGGGCTGTTTGATACTGAAATAAAGATATGTGAAAAGTGCCTTGCAGGCAACTATACATATTGTTTCAGAACAAAATGTGTGAAAAATTCTATAGTCAAAAGTCTTCTTGCAACGTTTGACGCTTATTGGTGGAAATACAGCAAGGCGTATTATTATATTGATAAAATCATTTGTCCCTCATATTTCTTAAAAAGGAAATTGGATACGCAAAAACGATTTTTTGAAAAAACAACTGTCCTGCATAATTTCATCGAACCCCAGAAAACTGCAAAAGTGGAAAAAGAAAATTATGTTTTGGAATTTGGACATTTATCCAGAGACAAAGGCACGCTTACATTGCTTGAAGTTGCCAAACGCATGCCGAATGTACGGTTTGTTTTTGCGGGATACGGTGAAGCGGTGGAAGACATTAAACAAATATCGAATGCGGAATATGTTGGGTTTCAAACGGGTGAGGCACTGAAACAACTGATTCAAAAAGCAAAATGCAGTGTGTATCCGTCTGAATGCTATGAAAATTGCCCCTTTTCCGTAATCGAATCTCAAATGTATTTAACTCCTGTTATTGGGTCAAGAATGGGAGGAATCCCAGAGCTTGTGCGGGGAGGCGAAACCGGACTGCTGTTTGAAGCCGGCAATGCGGATGATTTGGAGGGGAAAATAAGATACTTGTTAGAGACCCCGGGAGTGTTGGAAAATTATACGGATAATTGCAGACGTGCTGCTTTTGAAACACCAGATACATATTATCAGAAATTGCTGCAGATTTATGGGAATCAAAATGAAGATTTATGAAATAGGAACGGGATATACGCCAATTCCGGCGCAAATGGGTGCCGCAACTGAAATTGTTGTGGAGGAACTAACGCGTTCGCTGCGCAGAAATGGTGAAACAGCAGAAATTATTGATATCAAAGCGGTGCAGCGGAAAAACACCGCACTTCCGATTATAGAAGTGTGTGTTCCGAGGATTTTTACCAAAACGGATGTAAGTTTGGGGATTATGCATAAGCTGAAGCGGGTGTATTATTCAATCTCGCTGGCAATGAAATTGAAAACAATTTTAAAGCAATCGGACGAGCAGGTGGTGCTCCATTTTCACAATCAATATAATCTTTTCTTTTTTCTGAAGCTTGTTTCCAGGAAACTGCAGAATCGGGCGATCATTGGATATACAGTGCATTCCTATGTTTGGGGAACCAGATGGAACGAGATAGAAAAGACGGTAAAAAAGAAGTATTTTCAGGAAATTTACTGCGTTCGGAACGCGGATATTGTCTTTGTACTAAACGATATTACGGTTGACCATTTTGTGAATCGCCTAAGTGTGAAAAGAGAACGAGTCCATAAGATTTTGAATGGCGTGAATGTGGAGCGGTATGCTCCGCTTTCCGGGGAAATTATTTTAAAATTAAAGAGAGCAGGCGGGCTTACCGGAAAAAAGGTTGTTTTCCAGGTTGGATCCGTGTGCCCGCGAAAAAATCAGCTTGGTTCGATCAAGATGCTTGCCCGGTACATGCAGGATCATACTGACGTAGTGTTCATGTATGCTGGCGGTATCATTGATGCTGCATATCAGGAAAGCATCAAGCAGTTTGCTGCTGAAAATGGGATTTTGGATCAAATAAAATATGTCGGTGAGCTCTCGCCCGGGGAGCAGTTGAATAGGTATTACAATATTGCGGATTGCTGTATATTTACGTCTGCCCTTGAATCGTTTGGACTGGTTGTTATAGAAGCGATTTCTTCAGGAACACCGATTATTGTAGGAAGCAACTTAATGTTCTCTCTTGAAAGCGGATACTCCATTTATCATAATACAGAAGAATTTGTGTCGCTGGTGGATCAAATTTTACAGAGCGATCCAGCCGAGCGTTCTGCATCCGAAGAAATTCTTGAAAATTATAGCTGGGATTCTGTTGCTTTGATGTACAGCAAAATATTTAAAGAATACATCAAACAGCCTCTTTTGAACTAATTTGTGACTTTTATGAAAGGTTCTCTATGTTGTCGAAGAAAGGTATGGTCATAAAGTGGCAAAAAAGCTAAACGGAACAGTTATTGTAACGTACCGCTGTAACGCGAGATGCACAATGTGCAATAGATATAAGGTTCCTTCCAGCCCGGAGGAAGAAATCTCTATTGAAACGATTCGAAAGCTGCCGGAAATGTATTTTACAAATATTACAGGCGGAGAACCGTTTATGCGTGAGGATCTTTCAGATATTGTGCGGGAGCTTTATAAAAAGAGTGAACGAATCGTCATTTCTACAAACGGTTTTTTTACAGATCGTATTGTTACTCTTTGCAGGGCGTTTCCACAAATCGGTATCAGAATATCTATTGAAGGATTGGAAAAAAACAATAACGAAATCCGCGGATTGGAAGATGGCTATAATCGCGGGTACAGCACTCTGAAAATGCTTGTTGACATGGGAATGAAGGACGTGGGCTTTGGAATGACAGTGCAGGACAAGAATGCTCCTGATCTTGTTGCGCTTTATGACATATCCAATGAACTTGGAATGGAGTTTGCGACTGCATCCCTGCATAATAGCTTCTATTTTGTTGAATCAGGCAATATGATTCACGATCGGTTGATGGTGGCGCAGCATTTTGAAGATTTGATCAATCGGCTTTTGGAATCAAGCAGTCCCAAGAAGTGGTTTAGAGCCTATTTCAATCATGGGCTGATCAATTATATTTTCAGCCAGAAACGTTTGCTGCCCTGTGATATGAGCTTTGATACATTTTTTATAGATCCGTATGGCGACGTGATGCCGTGCAATGGAACAAAAGAGAAAGAGGTTATGGGCAATCTCAATGTGCAGACCTGGGATGCGCTGTGGAACAGCGAAAAAGCGGAAGAAGTGCGCAGAAAAGTACGCTGCTGCGATCGAAACTGTTGGATGATCGGATCCGTATCTCCGGCGATGCATAAATATATATGGATTCCGGCATGGTGGGTTTTCCGGCACAAGTTTCTTTCGTTTGGTAAGAAGAAAAAATATTCCATGTTTGAAAATCAGATTGTTCGGGACTATCGTGACGGAAAAATTTCAAAAGACGAGTTGGATGCTTGCTCTACCTGCGAACGCTGTAAGGCAGGTGAATCATAATGGAAGTAAAGATCAGCATTATTGTTCCTGTATATAATTTGGAAAATTACATACAAAAATGTCTGGAATCTATTCAAGCGCAGGTTTATAGGGATTATGAGGTTATTATAATCAATGACGGATCTACGGATAGAAGCAGGGAAATGATTGAAAGATTTATTGCAGAAAATTCACTGTCAAATTTTCTGTTGATAAATCAGAAAAACAGCGGGATAGCTGCTGCAAGAAATGTAGGATTAGACTCTGCAAGCGGAGAATGGATCACATTTATTGATGGAGATGACTGGGTAGAGCCTGAATATCTTTATGCAATGTATCGTGCCCTTGAAAAAAATCCTTCGGATATGTGCTTTGCCGGATACAGAGCAGTGGATGAAGCCCATAATTTTTCTGAAATCTGGAGTGATTTTTTGGATGACGCATGTTTTTTGCCCAATGATTTAGGCAAGCTGTATTCTTTTGGCTATGTTTGGGCGCATATGTACAGCGCAGAGATTATCAGAAAGCATCAATTGCGTTTTGATGAAAATATTTATTGTGAGGACAGCGCGTTTAATCTGGATTATAACAGCTGTATAAAAAGTTATTGCATGACCGAGCAAGTTGTATATAATTATAGAATCAATCGTTCCGGCGCGCTGACGCAAATACTTGTGCATCCTAACCGGAAAAAACGTTTATATGATCATATGCAATCGTTTTGTGATTCTTTTACCGAGGAGGAGTTAATACGCGGTGTCAGGGAGAATCGTAGAATGGCACGGGTAATGTGGAATGAACTGTATGCATCCATTACGAATAATATTCTTGACGGCAAATATAAACGGGCGAAAATCCGGAGAAAAGATGTTTTGGCTAAAACAATTCTTAGTGTATATTCGCCTCGTTCGTTTAAAGAAAAAATCATGTTGCTTTGCCTGCAGCATTCATTCCCCTGTTTGGTTTTTCTTTCTAAGTTATACTATGGTAATTATGAAAAATTGCGGAAAAGCAAATTGCTGAAATTTCTATCAAAATAGTTTGGATTTTACAAAGCAATTCAAATTGTATAAGGTGACAGATGTGTTTGTGTTAACCAATTGTTTAGGCAGAATTGCAGACGAAGGATGTATAAAAGTTGCAAACAGTCTTATCAAAAGAATAAGCGCGGCATGCCCTGACACAATGCTTGTTACATATGACAGAGAATCGCCTGCATCTGACTGGCATTTAAGCTTAAACAAGTTTTTGCTCAACAGAAAATTGTTTGCTCTTATCAGAGATCGAAAAGAAAAGGTGCTGTATTTTCCTTTTCCGGCGAGACCAATTGCAACGGCAGTCCGCGTATTTGTTTTGTCATTATTTTCAAAAGCAGGGCTTGATGTTTTGATTACAATGCAGTCCCCGATGGGGGCATTTTCGAAAATGCTGATAAAACAAAGCAAGGCGCATTTCCTGCTTTTATCAGAGGAATCGTATGATCGGTTTAAAGATACTTTGGGAAGTCGTAGAGTGACATATATTAAAACAGGAGTAAATACGAAAAAATTTGTTCCGGTTTCTTTTCGCACTGCACAAGAATTGAAAATGAAATATCATTTTGACCCGGAACGTCCTGTTGTGCTTCATGTGGGGCATTTGAATGCGGGAAGGAATATCGGATCCCTATTGAAGATAGATTCCAAATATCAGATCTGCCTGGTTGTGAGTACGATGACGATACAGGAACAGGATGAAGCTCTGCACAGACAGCTTCTTTCCTGTGCCAATATTCGAATTATAGACAGCTACATACCGGAAATAGAGGAAATATATCAAATGGCAGACGTATATTATTTTCCTGTGGTGGAATATGGAAAATGTATTGATGTTCCTCTGTCCTGCTTGGAGGCAGCAGCATGCAACAAGCCTGTGATCACGACCCGATACGGGGAAATGCGGGCGTTTGAAGGGAGAGCCGGATTTGTGTTTATTGATTCCTTTGATGAAAGCAGCATAAATTCTGCAATTGACGCGGCTTTGCAGATAAACCCAGTGCAAACTAGGGATTCTGTATTGGAATATGACTTTGATCATGCTATTGCGTATTATTTAAAATGAATTTTGGAGAATGGGTATGGAACGACCGCTTGTTTCTATAGTTATTCCATTATATAATGTGGAAAAATATCTAAACAGATGCATTCAGTCTGTTGTGGATCAAAGTTATGCAGATTTAGAAATTATCCTGGTTGACGATGGCTCAACGGATCATTGCCCCGCAATTTGTGACAGCTGGGCTGAAAAAGACGAGCGTATTAGAGTAATACATAAATTCAATGAAGGGGCTGGTAAGGCTCGGAACACGGGTATAGACAATGCCGGAGGCAAATATATATTTTTTTTCGACAGTGATGATTGGGTCAGTATACATACGGTTGAAAAATGTGTTGCGTCAGCTGAAGAAAATCATGCAGATGCAGTATTGTATGGATTGTATGATGTCTTTGATAACGGAAGCATAGAAAAAAAGGTTATTAAATCTGCCAAACGCATTTTTGAGGGCAATTCTATTTTAGAAGAATTGCTTCCCAAATTATTTACTTATGAAATGGGGCTGGGCATTCGCGTCTCTACAAAAATGTTTCGTCTTGAAAAAATTCAGCAGCATCACATTCGTTTTAAGTCTGAACGTGAGGTCGGTTCAGAGGACGCTTTGTTTATTTTAGAATTGTTTTCATATCTGTCTTTTGTTTCTATAGTAAATGATTATTTTTACTTTTACTATAAGCGTAAGGGCTCTCTATCTACTTGCTGGAATAAGAATCGTCAAATTAGTGATGATAATTTTTTATTGCAATGTGCCGCATATGTAAAAGAAAACAATCTGCCTGATATATTAAAGCTCCATATAATCGGACGCTATCATATGTATACCGTTGCAGGGCTGAAACAGATTATGGGCGCAGAATTGACCAAGAAAGAAAAAAAGGCGGAGCTTGGCGCGATATATAATAACAAGCTCCTGCGCAGCACCATTGCATTGGATGCTCTGAAATATGAATCCTTTTCTATGAAGATTTTTTGGATTTTCTGGAAGCTTCGGGGATATTGGATTTGTAATATGCTGCTGCGGTGCACGGCAAAAGGCTGAAATGCTTCCTTCAGCTTTCCGGGGAAGCTGCCGCAAATCCAAAGAAAGGCATGATGTTGGTTATGACAGATAGCAGTTTTGCAAAAATAAGTATAAGAAAAAAAACGATTCCGGAGTGGGCCGTGCTGTTTATTTTGTTTTTTCCCTTTTGTTTGTCCTTTCTGACAGATTTTTTACATGTTCCCGCTTTTATTAAGTATACATTGGATATCGCGTGGGTGACAGTATTTTTTTGTCTCTTTATCCGTAAAAAAGTATCTGTCAACAAAAAAATGGTCCCGTTTGTAGGTTTTGTAATTCTTTGGTTTATATATGTTTTTGTTACATATATGTTTCATTTCAAATCTCTGTTTTATTTCTTGTGGGGACTGAGGAACAATCTGCGGTTTTATATAGCATTTTTAGGATTTGCAGCATTTTGCAGTGAAGAAGCAGTATCTTCATGCTTTCGGTTTATAGATTGTCTGTTTTGGATCAATACGGGCGTATCCTTTGTGCAGTTTTTTGTGTGGGGATATCAGCAGGACTTTTTAGGAGGGATATTTGGTGTTGGACGCGGCTGCAATGGATACACAATTATTTTATTTATCATTGTTGTAACCAGATCCATTTTATTGTATTTAAATGAAAAAGAAAGTGCGGTAAAGTGCTTTTTAAAAGGCGGTGTATCATTGATTATCGCGGCTATGGCGGAGCTGAAATTCTTCTTTGTTTTTTTTGTGCTGATTCTTATTGTGTCTATGGTACTCACAAAATTCTCTTGGAGAAAATTGCTTATTTTATTGGGGATGGCGGTTCTGCTGACGTTTGCAGGGTCTCTTCTTACAGCTATTTTTGGAGAAAATGAAAAACTGACGCTTGAGAGAATTATGGAGCTTGTAACGTCAACCAATTATTCTACCGCGAAGGATTTAGGGCGGCTTACAGCCATTCCCACACTATCAAAAACACTGCTATCCAATCTTTCTGATAGAATTTTTGGATTGGGACTTGGAAACTGCGACACATCTGCATTTGCAATCTGTAATACTCCTTTTTATCAGATGTATCAGGGACTTCATTATTCATGGTTTTCCAGTGCATTTTTATTTTTGGAAACCGGTTATATTGGGCTAATATTCAATTTGTCTTTTTTTGTAATGTGTTTCGTTTTGGCATATAAGAATCTGAAAAAGAAAGAAAGCAATCCTCTTTTTGATCAAATGGCTGTGATTATGGCTCTTTGCTGCATTCTGCTGACGTTTTACAATTCTTCGATGAGAATGGAAATAAGCTATGCAGCGTATTTTGTTTTGGCATTGCCCTTTGTATCTGCGGATCACCGTATAAAAAGGACGGCTGCACGAGACCTGTGATATAAAGCACAAAATTTTACATATGCACTGCTGCGGCGGTTGACATAAAAAATAATATTCAGGAGAAAAAGTCAATGAAAAAATTTTTGGGTATGGCATTGGCAATGTTGATGATTCTGTCCATTCTGCCAGTGTCAGTCTTTGCGTCGGCTTTTGATGCATCGGTAACAGGGGATTACTTTAAAGTAATATCCGAGGACCGATACGCTTTGGCTCCCGGCGCAACAGAAACGGAACTGGTGTTGAACAATGCCGATGGAAATGACCGCAAGGTTGCACATTACTTTGAGGTTGATACCAAAAATCCGAATATTGCAGTTTTACCAGGCTATTATGGAATCGACAAGCTGGATCCGGACAACCTTGCACTTGCGGGAGCAAGCGATAAGTCAAAGTTCTGGAAAGCGGAACAGCTTACCAAAACGGTAGCTTATTATGAAAGCCTCGGTTACAATGTGGTTGGCGCTATGAATACCGCGTTGGCATATGATTCCAGCGCGCCTTACGGCTATATGGTAATGAATGGCGTGGTTCTCGGTACTCCCGATGTGCATAAGGGCGCGCAGACATATCTCGCAATTGACGGGGAAGGCAACTGCGAGCTTCGGTCTATGAGTACGCCGCTTAACGGATCTGAGGTTACAGCTATTTCTGCGAACTTTGGCTGGCTCATAAAGGACGGGGAGCTTCAGATTAAAACAGTTGAGAGGGAAGAAAACGCATCGCGCTCTATGATTGGAATCAAAGCGGACGGAACGCTTGTGTTCTGTCAGGTGGACGGTCGTAATGAACCAATGTCTTCGGGGCTTTCCGGTTATGAAATGGGTGAAATGATGCTTGCGCTTGGCTGCGTGAATGCAGTCAACTGTGACGGCGGCGGTTCTTCCACCTTTGTTTCTAAGCGCGAGGGGGAAACTTCCAATACAATGCGTTCGATTCCTTCCGATGGTTCCGAGCGTGCAACGATCAACAGTGTGATTCTTGTTTCAAAAGCAAAAGCCACAGGGGAATTTGACCATGCTGTTCTTGGCAGTGCATATAATTATTATGCCCCTGGCACGTCTGCAGAAATGCAGGTACAAGGAGTAGATGCAGCAGGAAGTCCGGCTGCGGTTCCCACTGAAGAAATTACATGGGCGCTTTCTGATCCTTCTTTCGGAAGCATTGAAAATGGAGTGTTTGTTTCTAACGGCACTAAGGGCGATGTTACAGTGCAGATGTTTTATAACGGGAAAACAGCCGGTGAGAAGTTGATCCATATTGTCGACCCGGATGTTTTCGCGCTTGCCTTGGAAGAAACGGTACTTCCTTACGGAAAGAGTATGGTGATTGATTTTGCCTGCACATATGGGGTTGATAACTGGGCGGTATGTGTTGACGGTGCGTATACGCTAACTCTCTCTGACGCATCTGCCGCTGCGCTGGACGGAAATACGTTTACCGCCCCTACAGATGAAACTGTAAGCGGTGTGGATGTAACAGCGACATATATTCCTGACACGTCCCGAACTGATACCTTAAAGATTACATTCGGCAAGGGATCTGAAGTCATTTACGACTTTGAGGACGGAAGCACAGCTGGGTTTGTGGGATTCACGGAAGCAAAGAAGTGGAGTGAAGAAAACGGTGTAGAAAATACACTGGTGGGCAGCGAGCCTCTGGGCGGTCAGTTTGTGCCGACTGTTAATAGTGAGACATTCGTTACATCAGAAGAAAACGGCGGCAAGGTAAAACGTGGCAAACATGCGCTTGCCTGGTCTGTAGATAACACCTATGCCGAATTTGCCACCTGGACGTATAATGTTCTTTATAATGTAGGAGAGACAGTTGTTCTCCGTGATGTTGCAAACGGGAAAAGTGCAACTGCGCTTGGTATGTGGCTTTATATTCCTGAGGGTGCAGCAGGTCTTGCTTTCCAGTCACAGTTTTATACAAAGACTGTATCGAAGGAAACCGGGGAAGAATTATTGTCCTGTGTGGGTGATCATTTCATGTTTACCACGGTAAGCGGAGTAAGAAAAAATTTGAACTCCTGTACGGAAGCGGATATTCCGGAGTCAAGATGGGTGTACGCATCGATTGATCTTACAAAGTACGATTATCTTTGCACGCCGATTGCAACAGATGATACAAATGTACGTTCTCCTTCCTTTATCCGCACATATGTAAAGTCGAGGATTCCTGCTGTTCTTACGTTTTATATTGACGATATCACCCTGGATTATAGTTCTGCTGTAGAAGACAGGGTGCTTCCCACAATTGACAACGTAAGTTATGCGATCTCGGATGAATCGATTGCCTTGGAGGAAGGCGCGGTATTGGGCAGCAATACAATGTCGTTTTCTGCCGCTGTTGCCGATAATGTGAAGCTGGATTATACAACAGGTAAAATATATGTTGATGGCAATGCACTTGAAAATGTAACCGCTGCCGGCGGGTATCTTGCAAGCGAATCCGTTACGCTTACAGCAGGGATTCATACCATTGCTTTTGAAATTCAGGATACAAACGGCAATTTAGCTAAGGCGACCAGAACCGTTACCGTTGCGGGAGATTCTGTAATCACGCTCGGCGGACATAACGATTCCGGCGAGAAGCCTGAATGCGGATCAGTATACTATGTTGATATTTGTGCTGCGGATCTCACAGAAATCAATAAGATTACAGCAGAATTAAAGCTCCAGACGGCGAATACCTGGGAACTGCAGCGCATTGCTGCTGCAGACGGCTTTAAGACGACATATAATCTAAATGAAACCGAGCAGATTCTTACCATCACGATAGAAAGAAACGGTGAAGAAATAGATACGACAGGCGCTCCTCTTGCAAGCATTCCTGTTCGTCTTTGGTCCTGGAATGCTGTGAATCATGTAACAGGCGAAGCTGTAACGCCTGAAGAACGGTTTGCAACTGGGGAATGCCCGATTGTTACAGTCGATTGCAAAGTGATGAGAGGCACTGTAGAATTTACAGATTTGGTGTACAACGAATGTATTGGTACTTTCAGCGGTGCAATTTCCGTTGAAACCATGATCAACGGTGTAGCAAACCCCTGGCATTTCCACGATGCGGAACTTATAGTTTTGAATCAGGACGCATCCTGTACAACAGACGGTTATGCAGACAGAACCTATTGCCAAACCTGTAAATCTGTAGTGGATTGGGGCACTGTACTTCCTGCAACAGGACACACTTTTGGTCTTGACGGCAAATGCACCACATGCGGAAAAGAAACGGTGCTGAACGGTCTTTGCGAAATCGGCGGCAGCTGGTATTATTATATTGATGGCAAGGCTGTTTCCGGCTGGCAGATGATTGGAACTGATTGGTACTATTTCGATCCTGCAACCCAAATCGGCGCTGAGGGCGATGTAAAAATCGGGCTTATTACCTTCAATTTTGAACACGGTCGGCTAACAGCAGGCGTTTGGGCGAAAACCCTTTTTGGATCAAGGTATTATTATGGTCCTGATTATTATAACGACAGGGGCAGCTGGCGGAATATTGACGGAAAAGATTATTTCTTTGAAAACGGATACCGTCTTGAAGGCGGATATGAGTTGGTTGAAGAAAATCAGATCAACAGAAATTGGTATTATTTCAACAAAGACGGCAGCTGCGATAAGAGCAAAAAACTTCCGGACGGGTTTTATACGGACAGAAACGGCTTAGCTTACAGCAGAGATGGACAGGCTCCCGCCGGATTACAGTGTATTGACGGAAAATACTACTATTTTGACTATAAGGGCTATGCGCAGAAGAATGGTACATATGCCGGTCGGCTGTTCAAGGATGGCTATACAGCTTACACCGGCTTGTTGGAAAAAAACGGCGTGCTGTACTACTATGTGGACGGTCGGACTGCAACTTGCGGTTTGTTTGAGATCGACGGAGATTACTACTACTCCTATTGGGGCGGTGTGATTAAAACAAATGGCAGATATTACGTAGATACAACATTCTGTGATCTGCCTGCAGGAAACTACACATTTGGTACAGATGGGAAGATGCTTCACGGCATTGTGGAAAAGGACGGTATATCTTATCTCTACTATAACGGCTCCACTGGCTCCAATGGACTTTATAAAATCGATGGCGAGTATTATTACTCCAACTGGGGCGGCGTACTCAGAACAGACGGTAGATATTACGTGGATACAACATTCTGTGATTTGCCTGCAGGCAACTATACATTCGGGGCAGATGGTAAGATGCTGGATGGCGTTGTTGACAAAGACGGAACAAAATATCTGTACCTCAACGGGATCACAGCAACCTACGGATTGTATGAAATCGATGGCGAATATTACTACTCTTACTGGGGTGGGGTTGTCAAAACGGACGGCAGATATT
>BLMO01000052.1 GCA_011957885.1 Clostridiales bacterium | reverse complement strand
GAAAGCGTCAACGGATTTATAAACCGTGCAATTGACGAAACCATGGAGAGGGACAGAACACATGAATAAATACCCCGACAAATACCGCCTTACACCGGAGCAAAGCATTTTTCTTGCCAAAAAGAAGTGGGACGAAAATGTATATTGTGGAATGCGTATGGAAAACCGTGCTGTTACTTTCCCGCAAACGAAAACTATATTGAACGGTGTCAATGTGCCGAATGTGCAGCTGGATGATATCCAGGCAATTATGAACATGCGGGATGCATGGAAACATCTTCTGAATACGGTGGATGAACCCTTAGATTTAGCATATATCTGCAAGCTGAATGAATATATAGCCAGAAATGAAGCCCTTGCATGGGGCACATTGCGCACGGGCACCGTAGGTATATCCGGCACGGATTATATGCCCCCTGTACCCGTAAAAGAGGTCGTAGAACAGGAATTACAGGTAATCATGGAAAAAAATACCTCTGCCACAGAAAAAGCGCTGGATGTGTTCCTGTGGGGAGCGAGAGGACAGCTGTTCTGGGACGGAAACAAACGCACAAGCATGACAGCAGCAAATAAAGTCCTTATATCATCAGGAGCAGGAATACTGACCATTACAGACAAGCATATGGAACAGTTCAACATATTACTGCTTGACTATTACAATACAGGAGAGGGCGAGAAGTTAAAGCTGTTTCTATATGATAACGCTATACAGGGAATACAGCTATAAAAAGCCTTTCCCCACTTTTGGGGAAAATAACAAAGCCCTCTGATTTGAAAGTTGGCGGACAGGACGATTTTGGGCATATGTTTATGAGTGGATATACAATTTGCAAGCAATATTTTGACCCTTTATTTTACCCTTTACAGCTTCATAAAGGGTCAGAAACATAGAACTATATATTTTTGCCAAATCAGCGAAACCCTATATTTTATAGGACTATTTAGGAATTATCAGAAAACATAAAAATCTAATGCTATAGTTCGAGTCTTTGTGCCCCTGCCAGAACGATCAATCCGAACTTTATCCTTATTTGCAGGAACAGGTTCGGATTTATCCTTACCGAATATTTAGGAATAATAATACCTAAATATTTTTAGAGCATTATACTGTACGCTATTGGCAAGAGGTAACTGAAATGTTTTTTGATTTGATTTCTTTTTTTAATAGGCATTATCTCCAGTTCCCCGGCGAAACCGGACAGCAGCTAATGCTGTATATCGCTTTTGTACAAAGATTTTGCTACACCCACAAAATAAGATTGGAAGCAGCAGATCCCTTAGAAGGTTTACTGCCATCACTATTTAAAAATGTCCCCGGTTACGCAATCAAAGAAGCTGCTGTTGCATTTGATGCCGCCATGCCCTGGAGTCTTTTACAGAGCAATGAATCTTTATCCGATGCACTGCAAACTTTAACAATCCGGCTGAATCATGAGGACTGCGCAACAGCGGAATGGTTCCGGCAGCAAACGGAATTTTTATTGAATCACGAAAGCAATACCGTTGCTGCCACTCCTGCCAGCATCCGGGAATTAATTGCACAGCTGGCTGCTCTAAATCCGCCTGAAGAAATTGTGGATATTTGCAGCGGTACATATTCATTAGGGTTTCATGTCTGGAACGCAATGGAATTTAAGCAGGATATTTTATGCTTTGGAGAAGAAATAAACAATTATTTATGTGCCCTTTCCCGCCTGTTTTTATATCTGTGCGGTATGCCTGCGTCTTCCATTTTTATATCGGAAAAAAACGTGATGAATGTTTGTGAGGAAACTGATACCGTATCCGCAAAATACAAAATATATTTAGCTGACTTCCCGTTAACGGGAAGCAGAACCATTCCGGTATCCTCTGAAAATCTGCTGATCCAAAACGGAGAAAAAAGCTCATTGTATGCCGATTGGTTTATGATGCAGAAAATACTGCAGCGTATGAATGATCGGGACTGCGCTTTTTTCCTGGTTACAAAAGGGGCGCTGGTACGAAAAAACGAATGCTTTCTGCGAAAATATCTAATTGATCAGGATTGGGTAGACGCAGTTATACATATTCCCGAAGGATTTTATTTCAGTCATAACTTCCCTATGGAATTGCTTATCTGTCAAAAGAAACGGACAGCACGCCCGTGCAAAAAAGTATTATTTGCAAACTTGCATTCCTTGGCAGTTTCAAATAGGCAGCGCCGAAAAACCCTGTCCCCGGCAGGGATTTCTGAAATTCTAAAAATTTTCCAGCAGTTTTCCGAAAAAGACGGTATAGCAAAGGTAGTTGCTGCAGAGGAGATTGAAAAAAACGATTATTCATTATTCCCACCGATTTATCTCGCTGATGCAAAAATTTTAGAAGGAAAGCTTCGTCTCAGCGAGGTAGCAGAAATCACACGCGGACTGCAGAATGCCGCACCATCCAAGCAAGGCGATCGGTATCTTCTGAACATACGGGACATACAAGACGGTGTAATCTGCTACTGCGACGCCGTGCAAATAAACGCTGAAAAAGCAATATGGGAGAAAAAATACCGCATTCGGGAAGATGATATCATCATAACCTGCAAGGGAGCCACGCTGAAAATTGCCATTGTTCCGCCAAATCCTCCTCCTGCTTATATCAGCGGAAATCTTACTTTAATACGTGTAAACTCGGAAAAATATCCGCCATATTTGCTATATGAATATTTAAATTCCGACAAAGGGCAGCACGCCCTCGAATTGATTCAAACAGGCACTACCATACGGATTCTTGGCTGCAAAAATCTGGAGCAGCTTGCTATTCCGCAATACGATATTAACCGGGTATTTGCTGTCGGAGACAGCTTGAAACTGGCTGCAATTCGATACAGACGTTCCATGTCGGATATAGAAGAAGAATATAAAAGAAAAAAAGAAAATTTGCTGCGGCAAATAGAAGAAAGTGAGGAAATATAAAATGAGCCGTTTGTTTATAAGCCACTGCTCTCATGACGAAGCTGCAGTGCAGCAATTTATAGAATTTCTGATCCTCGGCATGGGAATTCCAAGCAGCGATATCTTCTGTACCTCCCAAAAGGGAACGCTCATACCTGGGGAACCGTTCATGGAAAAAATCAAAGAAAAACTGGTAGACTGTGAAAAAGTTATCTGTTATATCACACCCCATTACCTGCATAGCGTTACCTGCCTGACAGAAATGGGGGCCGCCTGGTATCAGACAGGCAAAATTATCCCTCTCATTGTAAATCCGTTACATTTTACAGATCTAAACAACACCCCTTTGATGGGATTGCAAATGCTGCAGAACCACAATCGGGAAGATATGATTGTTCTCTATCATGAATTTCGCACTCGTGGCATTGCATTAGACAATCAGGTAAAATTCGACCAGTATCTTACCAAGTACATAGAAGCCTTGCAGCAAGCTTCCGTAATTTCCAAGGACAGCAGCGGATACTACCAGGCTAAAATTGCAGAAATCCGGAGAACGCCGCCTGCGTACCGCTGCTACAAATTAGACGGTTTATTGCAGTTGGACGGGTCTGTATCCTCAAACGAAACCCACTGGATATTTTACAGAGCCGGCATGTATGAAGATTTGGCAGTAGATGACGTCATACGATTTTCTATTGATTCCACTGAATTGCGTAAATTTTCCGATATAGGAATGGCTCGCAATATTTATCCCAAAGATATGTACAAGCTTAAATTTAAATAAGCTTCCTTGTGCAAAAGGGAGCACAGATTTGCCGTGGCGGGGGAACTTTATGGAAAGGAAAAACAATGAATCAAGATAAAAACTTTTTAGAAGCAGAACCGGTCGGCAAGCTTCTGCTGAAGCTGGCGCTGCCAACCGTTGCAGCACAAGTTATCAATATGCTTTATAATATTGTTGACCGTATATACATCGGACACATTGCAGATGTAGGATCCCTCGCCCTGACTGGAGTGGGTGTCTGCATGCCGCTGATTATGATCGTAACCGCATTCTCCGCTTTTGCCGGATACGGCGGTGCGCCCCGTGCTTCCATTTTTATGGGGAAAGGCGACCATGCCTCTGCAGAAAAGACACTGGGAAACTGCTTTGTTCTGCAGATTTTCCTATCCGTTCTTCTAACCGGCGTACTGCTGCTTTGGAACCGGGATTTACTGCTGGCATTCGGTGCAAGTGAGAATACCATCCCGTTCGCTGTAGATTATATGAACATCTATGCACTGGGCACAGTTTTCGTGCAGCTTACTCTGGGAATGAACGCCTTCATCACCGCCCAAGGATTTGCCAAAACAGGCATGCTGTCCGTGCTGATCGGTGCAGCTGCGAATATTATATTGGATCCCATTTTCATATTCGGACTGGATATGGGCGTGCGCGGTGCGGCGCTTGCAACCGTTCTTTCTCAAACTGCCTCCTGTATATGGGTACTTCTGTTCCTATTTGGCAGAAAAACCAGCCTGCGAATCCGAAAAATATACATGCGCCCCCGAATGGAAATCATTCTTCCGGTGCTTGCACTGGGCTCATCTGTATTTATCATGCAGGCTAGTGAAAGCATCATTTCCGTTTGTTTCAATTCCTCCCTGCTTCGTTATGGCGGAGATATTGCAGTCGGTGCTATGACCATCCTCACCAGCGTTATGCAGTTTGCCATGCTTCCCCTGCAGGGTCTGGGACAGGGTGCGCAGCCTATCATCAGTTACAACTACGGTGCTGGCAACAGCGCACGTGTGAAATCTGCATATTGGCTGCTGCTGCGGGCGGATTTATGCTATTCTACCCTATTATGGCTTCTTATTATGATCTTTCCCCAAGGCTTTGCTGCTATGTTTACCGCAGATGCAGCGTTGATTGCTTTTACAAAAAATGCACTGCGGATTTATGCAGGATGCCTCCTTTTGTTCGGTATTCAAATGGCATGCCAAATGACTTTTACTTCTATCGGTTACGCCAAAGCCTCTATTATCGTAGCAGTAACAAGAAAATTCATTCTGCTGATTCCCCTGATTTACATACTGCCCGGTATTCTGCCAATCAGCAAAACAATGGCGGTTTACACAGCAGAGCCTGTTGCAGATTTTCTTGCAGTTACGTTTACATCCATTTTGTTTGTTTTCCAGTTCAGAAAAGCTATGAATCAGCTTTCCGCCGTACCCAAAGCGGCAGAAAAATAAATATTACAGAAAGCATGTGGATTATTTATGCATACAATATATGAAACAAAAACATCCCGGCAGCGGGAAGCGCTGAAGGATTTCTTCGGCGGATTTGAGGGCGAACAAGTCCCGGAAGAGTTATTAGACCGTCTGTTTCAATATGAAGAACTGATGATCAAATATCGCTCAGCTATCCGGGAGATTACAACAAAATTGGAAATCCTGAATGATGAATTATCCTCCTCAACAAAGCAAAATCCCATTGAAAGCATCCAATCCCGTATCAAACACCCCCAAAGCATCGCCGGAAAGCTGCGGAGGCTGAACCAGCCAGTGGCAGTAGAATCTATTGCACGGAATTTAAACGATGTGGCAGGAATCCGTGTTATCTGCCCATTTATCAACGACATATACGCAGTGGAAAAAATGCTGCTCCAGCAGGATGATGTGCGGCTGATTTCAAGAAAGGATTATATTCGCAGCCCGAAAGAAAGCGGATATCGCAGCTTGCACCTGGTGGTGGAGATTCCGGTTTTCTTTTCTATGCGAAAAGAGTTTATTCGGGTGGAAATACAAATTCGCACAGTAGCAATGAATTTTTGGGCAAGTTTGGAGCATCAGATACGATACAAAAACGATTCCCCGCAGGTTCAGGAAATCGCAAGCGAATTGAAAGAGTGCGCGGACACCATCGCACGGACAGATGAAAGAATGCAGGCGCTGCGGCAGCGGATTTTGACCCATGCGGAAGAAGTATTATAATCTGAACTTCCCTGAATTGCACGGATAAAAAAGCTCAAAAAGATAAAAGAGACAGATTACCGCAGTGCCATTGAACCATTAAGCCCCCCTTGTGCAAAAGGGGGGTGCCGATGCAATCGGCGGGGGATTGTATACACAAACTGCCGATTTACAGTTTTAGTAAAATGATTGCAAGGAACAATCCCTCAGTCGGCATCGCTACGCTTGGCCGACAGCTCCCTTTACACAAGGGAGCCTTTTTGTTTTGATTAGTACTACCGCG
>BLMO01000051.1 GCA_011957885.1 Clostridiales bacterium | reverse complement strand
CCCGGCAATCCCCGGAAAAATAGGACCGCCGCTGAACAGCAGCGCCAACCCACTTTTTCCATCTTCTCCATCAGTCTCCTTGTGTTTCGGCATGCGGAAGATTACATTGGGATTTTCTTTTAACCGGCGAATTTGCCGAAGCATATCCTCTGCGTTCTGATATCGGTACGCCGGGTCTTTTTCCATAGCGATACCAATAATCTGCTCCAGCCCCTTAGGAATCGTTGAATTAAGTTCCAGAGGAGGTGTTGCAATATCATTGATCTGCATCATTGCCACAGACACCGGACTATCTGCTGTAAATGGCAGCACACCCGTTGCCATTTCATACATCATAACACCAAGGGAATACAAATCGCTGCGCGGATCGATTTCCTGCCCGCTGGCTTGTTCCGGACTGATATAGTATACTGTCCCAATCGCTTTGTCCGTAAGCGTTACAGTTTCTGCATTGGGTAGTTTGGCAATTCCAAAGTCTGTTACCTTAACGATCCCATCCTTGAGGAGCATAATATTTTGGGGCTTTATGTCCCGATGCACAATTCCTTTGCCATGTGCATGACGCAGTGCTGTAAGAATTTGTTCCGTATAGCTGATGATTTCCCGCAGAGTAAGTGCGCCACGTTTTGTCATGTAATTTTTAAGAGTGATTCCTTCTACATATTCCATGACAATGTATTTTAAATCTTCACGAACGCTTACATCATATATATTGACTATATTGGGATGAGACATCATTGCAACTGCTTTGGATTCATTGATGAATCGCCGCACCGACTCCTCGTCGTTGGCAATTTCATCCTTGAGCATTTTGATCGCAACCGTACGCTGCATCAACCCATCATACGCGCGGTATACCACCGCCATGCCGCCCACGCCGATTATCTTATCTATCTTATAACGGCCGTCAATCACAGCCCCCACAAACTTTTCATATGCTTCCATACCGGCCTCCGTTTCTTGTATTTCCCAAAAGAGGGATCGGACAGAGATACATATTACAAAGTCATTAACACTGCAGTAATATTATCCGTTCCTCCTGCAGCGTTCGCCATATCAATCAGTTTTCCGGCAACCTGATCAAGCGCCGGACCTATCTGGATCTCACCGGCTTCCCGTATCACTGCCGCCATTTCTTCCGGTGACACGTGATTCGTCAGCCCGTCCGAACATAAAAGCACAACATGCTGTTTATCATCCGCGTTCCAGCTATTTTCTATTTTATCCGAAATATTTCCGCCCGACAACCGTGTTACGTAAATATCCGCCTCTACAGCATCATCCGTTCCCACGGCTCGGGTTATTATATTTCTATTAATTGATTTTCTTGCCTCTTCCTGGGTCATTTTTCCCATATCTACCAAGTACTGCACATAAGAGTGATCACGGGTAATCTGCTCAGCCTGCCCGTCTGTAATCAAATACATACGGCTGTCGCCTACATTGATTGTAAACAGCACATCACAGTATGCCAGCGTTGCCACAAGAGTGGTTCCCATCCCGCGAAGCTCCTCTTCCGAATCGGAACGTTCATACACAGCAATATTTGCCGCATCTATCGCTTTCGTCATGGCAATTTTCACAGCCCACTCATCCTCA
>BLMO01000050.1 GCA_011957885.1 Clostridiales bacterium | reverse complement strand
ACAATCCCCCACCCGCTCCGCGGGAGCCCCCTTTGCACAAGGGGGCCTTTTTACTTATGTACGTACTTTGCTGGATTGCCCCAGGGGGTCCGTAAAGTGAACCCTCACAAAGGGGGCTTTTACCTATGTACGTACTTTGCTGGATTGCCCCAGGGGTTCGTTCGTAAAGTGAACTCTCGCAAAGGGGGCTTTTCATGCATGCTCTGCGGGATTCATTTTCCACCCTTATCATCATTTCTCTTTTTTAATAAGAGCTATCACGATAGATCCCATTAGAGCTGCGCAGCAGATCCGAGGGAATCCTTTTACTTTTGAATTGTATTACATATTACAGCATCTTCATATGTTGAAAGGTTCCTGAAAGACTTCCCACAAATGACCACTGCCGCATCATGTAATCTCGCAGAGGCAGCGTTTCTTTTTGATAACAAGCACGCACCTTCTGTACATCACCAAAATGTTCTGCTGTAGCAGAAGCGGCATAATATCCGCTTTCCATTCCTGCAGAAATTCCCTCGCCCATTGGATTCAGAAATCCGGCTGCCTCCCCTGCAAATAGAACCCGTTCTTTTCCATATTCTATTGGGCATCCGGGAGAAATATGAGGCATCAGCCACTTTTCAGCTTTCACACGCTTGTAGATCTGCAAACCGTGGTTTGCTTCCATATACGCTATAAATCGGTCGTAATACATACTGATTTTACTTGCATCTTTCCCGGATACGCCCAACACCAGCAAATTGTCTTTCACGTTAAACCAGGCATCATATTCAGACAAATCCGGCTGCAAATACGCATAAAAATAATGCAAATCCAATGCGATTGTGCCTTTGTTGAATGTTTGATATGTAGTGATATATTCTCCTGCGCTTTGCGTCAATTTACGCTTCACTGCTCCAACAACGCCTTCACAGTCAATTACATATTTGACTTTTTCCGTGTAGTTCCCTTTCTCCTTGCAGTGTAACTTCACTTCCACAAACGCCTCCTGCACATCGCAGGAAACAGCAGCGGTGCGGTCCTGAAGCACTGCACCGCTCTTCACAGCTAAACCAGCCAGCCAATAATCAAAGGCGCTGCGCCAAACATTCAAACCATGCTGTTCAAAACGATATTCCTGTCCCGCGTCATTTGTAAAAATCATGCCCTTGTTTTCGGTCGGCGCACATGTAACCGACGCCGGTATGCTTTCGCCGAAATATCTACCCACCAGATCTATAGTTTTTTTGATTAACATTCCAGAACAGGATTTATAGCGAGGCAGCGCGCATTTTTCAACAATCAAAACATTATATCCTCGATCTGCTAATATTTTAGCAGCGGTGCATCCGGCAGGACCGGCACCGATTACAATTACATCATACATCATATACTGTCCTCTGCAAATGAACTCCCCCAATCGTCTTGGGGGAGTTCATTATTTTACAATACTCAATCCTGGCTTCTCTCAGCCAACAAAATATGATACTTCTGATAAAAGCTTTCGAAATATCCCCCATCCAATGCGTCACGGATTTTCTGCATCAGTTCGTTATAAAAATATAAATTATGGGTAACTGCAAGCATCATACCTACCGCCTCTTTTGCTTTAATCAAATGGCGAATGTAGGAACGGCTGTGATGTCTGCACGCCGGGCACCCGCAGCCTTCATCAATTGGACGGGGATCCCTTGCGTATTTTTCATTCATAATATTCATTTTCCCATGCCAAGTAAATACATTTCCATGCCGTGCATTGCGGGACGGCATTACACAATCAAAGAAATCCACGCCAAGATGAACCGCTTCCAATATATTCTGCGGCGTACCAACTCCCATGAGATATCTCGGCTTGTCTGCCGGCATATGCGGCTCAACCGCATCAATAATTTGATACATTTCTTCAGCGCTTTCACCTACAGCCAAACCGCCGATCGCGAATCCATCCAAAGGAAGCTCAGCAATCTGCTGCATATGCTCCACCCGCAAATCCTCATAAGTACTTCCCTGATTGATTCCAAAAAGCATCTGTCTGGGATTTACTGTTCCCGGCAGGCTGTTCAGCCGCGACAATTCCGCTATGCAGCGTTCCAGCCAGCGATATGTACGTCCGCAGGCTTCCTTGGCATAGGTATATTTTGCCGGATTCTCCACACATTCGTCAAAAGCCATAGCAATGGTAGAACCCAAATTAGACTGGATCTGCATACTTTCCTCCGGACCCATGAAAATCTTCCGTCCGTCTACATGTGAAGAAAAATGCACACCTTCTTCCCGGATTCTGCGCAGCTGTGCCAGGGAAAACACCTGAAATCCACCGCTGTCCGTCAAGATGGGCCCCTTCCATCCGGTGAAAGCATGCAATCCGCCCATATCCCGGATAAGTGCATCTCCCGGGCGGATATGGAGATGATAGGTATTCGACAGCATTACCTGACATTTAACTTCTTCCAGATCCCAGGCATCCAAACCGCCTTTGATGGCACCGCAGGTTGCCACATTCATAAATACCGGGGTTTCTATCGTTCCGTGCGGCGTTTCAAATCGCCCGCGGCGGGCACGATTTTCTTTCTTTAATATAGTGAGCATAGGTTCCCTTTCCACTGAATTATGTAATTCGTTCAAACTGACTTTCTAATGAATTTTTGGTAATCTCAAAAGCAACAGGTCTTCCATGAGGACAGGTCTTGATTGCGCTGCCGCCCTTATCCGGATTTTGCAGCAGGCGGTCGCAAATCCACCGCAGATGCTGTTCCCCATACACGCGTCCGCCTTTTATTGCAGCTTTACAGGATGCGCTGAACAGCTTTGCTTCAAAAAATTTCCGCTTGGCCGTTTCCACATTACCGGTTCCGTCAGAAAGTCCTGCAGCGAGTTCTGCAATCATATCTCCAGCACTATCCCGCCCGATTTCTTCTGGAATTTCCGAAATAATAACCTCGCCGACACGCTTTTTCAGTTGGACACGGAATCCGATTGCTTTAATATCCTCCTGATATATCTCCAAAGCAAGAATTTCTGCTTCGCTTAGTTTCACCTTCAACGGAAACATTAAAATCTGTGCACGTTTATCCTTCACATTCATCCTGTGACACAGCTCGTCGAAAAGAATTCTTTCATGTGCAGCATGCTTGTCAATCAGCAGCAGCCGATCCTCCAACTGTACAATTACATAACAGTTGAACGCTTCACCGAGAATGGTATACTCCGGAATATCAGCACGCCTATTTATGGAAGCAAGCGAATCGGTTTGTACCTCGCCTGCTGCAGCAGATTGCAGCAAATGAATTCCGCCAGGTGCACCGTCTTCCTCTACATTCACTTCCCTTTCCGATACAGGAGCCAACGGTTTCTCATCAATATGCTCGCCAAGATGTATCTGCATTTTCTGCGGCGTATTTTGAGGTCCCTGCTCAACAGGAACAAAAGCCTGCAGCGGACTGTACCGTGCCGTTGCGTTTTCAACTGCAGCCGGCGAAAAATCCGGAAAAGCTTGGCTGATTAAATCCGACTCACGGGTGGGAATTGCAACAGGTTCTGTTCTGCTTACAAGCGGTGGAATCGCTTCCGGCTTTATTTGCGGCTTCTCTTCCTCCTGCGGCATTACTGTGCACAGTCCATTATCTGCCAAATAGGATAGACGTTTTTTATCTTTAATCTGCTCATCGAATGAGCGGAACGGCAAATCTATCGGCTGCTCCAACGTTTTCTGCAAGCGAAGCTGCGGTCTGGTTCCTCCCTGAAGCGCATTCAACGCTGCATAGTATACCGCTTCAAACACTGCACGCTCATCGGCAAACTTCACATCCAGCTTAGAGGGATGCACATTAACATCCACCGTTTCCGGATTCAAATCCATATTCAGTACACACACGGGAAATTTTTGGGAAGGAATATTGGATACATATGCTTGCTCCAAACCCGCCATTGCAGATCTGCATTTTACATATCTGCCATTGATAAAGAAAATTTCATGATTTTTATTTGCGCGAACCAAATCCGGTTCACCCACATACCCATGCACGCGGATCCCCCTACTGTCTGTTCTGTCAACCGGAGACATTCTTGACGCCATTTCCCGACCGAAAACAGAATAAATTGCACCTTTTAAATCACCATCGCCGCTGGTCATAAAACGCACATCGCCGTCCACAATATATTTAACAGCCACATACGGACAGGAAAGCGCAATTTTCTCCATCAGCGCCGTCACCGCAGCACCTTCCGTTGCGTCTTTTTTCAAAAATTTTCTGCGCGCCGGAACATTGTAAAACAGCTCCGATGTAATTACCGTTGTACCAGCGGCACAGCCAGTTTCCATAACATTGACAATTTCTCCGCCATCGCATTCCATAGCAGATCCCATTTCCGTACTGCCGGTTTTGGTTAAAATCCGCATTTTGCATACAGCAGCAATCGCTGCAAGTGCCTCTCCGCGAAATCCCAGTGTACCGATACTAATCAAATCCTCTGCAGTTGCAATTTTACTGGTAGCATGGCGAAGTACGGTAAGGGGCAGGTCATCCGGTTCAATGCCACTCCCATTGTCGGATACACGGATAAAAGAAATACCGCCACGTTTGATTTCCACAGTAATGCTTTTCGCTCCGGCATCGATTGCATTTTCTGTCAATTCCTTCACTACAGACGCAGGGCGCTCTACCACCTCGCCAGCGGCAATCAAATTGGCAATATCAAATCCCAGAACATTGATTTTTCCCATGGCGTACTCCTTTCTCTGTTTTACTCAATGGCTTTCTTCCATTCAAATATCAAATTCATTGCCTCAATCGGCGTTAAGGTATTGAGGTCTGTTTTCCGTATGCTTTCACATACGCTGTCCCGGCACAAATCCATCATACTGATTGCCGCTGCCTCCATAAGATCTTCTGCGCCGTCAGATTTTTTCTGTGTTTTAACCATACCGTCGCCCGCAGTCTCCTTTTTTTCTAAGGCTGCCAGAATTTCCTTTGCATGCTCTACAATTTCCTGAGGAACCCCTGCCAGCTTTGCAACTTCAATACCGTAGCTTTCGTCTACCGGTCCGCGTACAATTTTGCGCAAAAAGGTCAGATCATCTCCCCGTTTTTTTACAGCCACATTATAATTGACCACGCCGGGAATCTGACCTTCCAATTCTGTCAGCTCATGATAGTGGGTTGCAAACAGCGTTTTTGCTCCAAGTTTTTTTCCTGCTGTATACTCCAAAACCGCACGTGCAATAGACATTCCGTCAAAGGTACTGGTACCGCGCCCGATCTCATCATAGATAATAAGGCTCTTTTTTGTGGCATGTTGCAAAATAGACGCAACCTCACGCATTTCCAGCATGAAAGTAGACTGTCCGCTTGCCAAATCGTCAGATGCGCCCACGCGGGTAAACAATCGGTCTACCACACCGACACGGGCTTCCGTTGCCGGCACAAAGGAACCGATCTGCGCCATCAATACAATCAGCGCAGTTTGCCGCATATATGTGGATTTACCCACCATATTCGGTCCGGTTATCAGCATAAGCCGATTTTCATCGGTATCCAGCTGCACATCGTTGGGAACAAAATAAGAATCCCGCACAAACTGCTCCACCACAGGATGGCGGCCGTCTTTAATCATCAACACATCGCTGTAGTCTACTTCGGGGCAGACATATTGATTGCGCGCCGCTACCTGCGCGAGACTTGCATACACATCCAATTCTGCCACAGCCGCGCCGCTTTTCCGCACGCGGGATGCATTTTTGATCACAACATCCCGTATTTCACAAAACAACTGATATTCCAGATTTTTCAGCTTGTCCTCAGCTCCTAAAATAGTGCCTTCCAGTTCTTTCAACTCTTCTGATATGTAGCGTTCACAATTGGTAAGCGTCTGCTTACGGATATAATGATCCGGAACCCGGTCACTGTAGGAGCGGGTTACCTCGATATAATAGCCAAACACCCGATTAACGCCGATCCGCAGATTTTTAATTCCGGTTTCTTCCCGCTCTTTTTCTTCAAGCTTTTTGATATAATCTTCTGCATGGTTTTTTATAGAGCGAAGCTCGTCCACCTGTGAATCATAGCCATCCCGAATCATATCGCCTTCCCGTACCAAAAACGGAGGATTTTCCGTGATAGCAGTGGAAAGAAGGTCATAAATATCCGTCAGGGAATCAATACTTTCCCAGATTGCAGAAAGCTGCACGGATTCTGCCGCCC
>BLMO01000049.1 GCA_011957885.1 Clostridiales bacterium | reverse complement strand
CAGCGCATTTTTGCCGTCTGCCAAGGTATCATCCGCCTGCACGGCAGCCTGAAACAGATTGACAGAAAAATCGGCGACCGCTTTTTTAAAGGATGCATCCGCCGCTTTTCCGGCAGGATCCTCTCTCCGGATGGACTTTGTTAAATCCTGCGCCTGAATTTTATCGGCGCAGCCTACGGTTTGCATAAGAAGAAGCAGGGATAAACCAATACATGCTACGGAGTGAATCATTCGTTTCATTTGTACTACCATACCTTTCTTTTATATATCGTTCACGCGAACACCGCGCGTTTGGAACGGCAAAGTTCGGAAATAAACAGATTGTCGAGCTCTGTCAGTGTATAGTCCTTTTTATGAATCAGAACGTCTTTGTATATCCGTTTGTTTTCCCCGCACACCTTTTGCACCAGTCCGTACCGGTCCAGAAGCTTTTCCGGAACGGGAGACACCCACATAAACGTATCGGGATTTCTTGAGAGCAGTTCAAACTGACTTGCCCGCTCGAATACACAAATCCGGCGGCGGATATTGTCCGGCAATTCTTCTTTCTTGACCTCCGCCAGAGAAAGAGAGGGCACAAAAGGATCCGCGTGGGCGATTTCAATATAGTTTTCCAGATCATCAAAAGTAATCGGATCCTTCCCGGCAAGTGCGCTTTCCCGGCTCACTGCCAGCATATATTGAAATTCCGTTATCATTTCACAGGCAAGCCCTTTTTCGTCCATCATCGCTTTATAATATTTGTCGTATGTTTCTGCGTATCGGACGATTCCCAGTTTGTAATCTGCCTGCAAAATATTTTTAATGGCGCGCATAGAGTTTGTTTCTTTATAGAAGATTTCTATTTCTGTATCGTTTGCCAGAAGCTTTGAAAAGTTTGCAAGGGCATCCGCCACGTAGCTTGCCCGGGGAACGGATATGGAAAAGCGTTTTTTTCGCACTGTCTCTTTTCGAAACATGCCCTCAATTTCGTCCACCTGTTTTAATATATTTTTTGCAGAATGAATGAATACCTCTCCGTCCGGGGTGAGAAACATTCCTTTGGAAGTGCGGTCAAAAATGGCAACACCCAGTGAAGCTTCCAGTTCCTTCACAGCGCGGCTCAGATTGGGCTGTCCTACGTACAACCGTTCCGCAGCTTTGTTGATGGATCCTGCGTTTGCGATCTCCACAGCGTATTTCATATGCAGTAAGTTCATGAAACCCTCCGACTGCTGAATATATATGAGTATTGTAACATATGAAAGGAAGAAAATCTATAAAAAACGCGGATTTATTTGGAATATGCGAAAAGACTCCGGCGGGAGTCGTGCCCCAAACTTGAAAGGC
>BLMO01000048.1 GCA_011957885.1 Clostridiales bacterium | reverse complement strand
GCATGACGGAGGAATTGTCTGCACATACTATCAATTTATTGATCCTGCAAAATGATAGCAGAACAATCCCTCAGTCGCTATCGCGACAGCTCCCTTTGCACAAGGGAGCCTTCTTTATTTTTGTACTACGCGACAGCCCCCTTTGCACAAGGGGGCCTTTTAATATGGGTACTGCGCAGGATTTCCTTTGCACGTGGGGCTGGAGTTGGCTTAAATTCCATCTTTACCCCTTGCGGTATACGATCCGGTAATAAACCTTTGCCGTCATGGAATATACCAGAGCATAGATCAGTGCAAACACCAGAACAGTACAAACTGTACACACAAGGAATAGGGGAATATTATCCAACGCCAGAATGTTCAAAAGCCTTGTGAGCATGGGGAACGCTGCGGTTATATGTACTGCCGCCGCAAGCAGAGGGATAAAGAACACAAGCAGCACTTGGGTGCGTACTGTCCGTTTTACTTCCTGCCGGCTCATGCCTACCTTCTGCATAATTGCAAACCGGTCTTTGTCATCATAGCCTTCTACAATCTGCTTGTAATAAATAATCAGCACCGTTGCCATCAGGAACAGGGACCCCAGGAAAATTCCAAGGAAAAACAGTCCGCCGTACAGGGATAAAAAGTCGTTACGGCTAGTTTCTCTGGAACGCATGGTTACAAGCGGATCACTGTCGGTATCTCTGGAATACTTAGAAATCTGATCTTCGCGCAAATCCTGTGCCAGCGCTGCTTTTTCCTCAGCTGTACCGTCCATATCAAAACAGATGCGGCTGTAGTATGCGTATGGATTAGACGTTTCCCCATACGTTGCCTGTACAGTTTCCGCTATAGAAGCAACGGTATCTGTATTATCCGTAACCAGACAGCACAATTCCACCATCCATGCAGAATATGCTCCGATTTTAGGTGCATCGCCTTCCCTGCCCGCCAAACGGTAAGAACTGCCTAAAACCTCAATTGAATCCCAATCTTCAGCCTCTTCGCTGCCAAATACACTGCCGCAGGCATACATTTCTCCCGGACCCACAGAAACCTCTTTTCCGGTGAGATTATAGTAATCCTGCGCCGACAGGATCACCAGCAAATATACGTCCGCATTGCTGCTTCCTCCGGCAGCTTTTGCAAAAGCATTCCCCTGTCTGTCCGTTGACGCTACCACTGAAGTATATGCCTTCAGATTTTCCATCTGCCGTCCTGCCTGCTGTGCAACCGCCTTTGTATCTGCAAGAAGTGCATCTGTATCAAACGCAGTTCCATATGGATAGGCAGCCGTTATTTCTATTTCCTCCGGGTAGCGGGTATGAAGCAAATCCTCACTGCCCACGAACAGGGATACCGTGGTAGAAATCATCACCAGCACTGCGGTAGATAAAATACAGATGCTGGCAAGTCCCGCCGCGTTCTGCTTCATCCGGTAAATCATGCCGGATACAGTCGTAAAATGCGCAGGCTTATAGTAATATCCTTTATTTTTGCGCAGCAGCTTCAAAATGGCAACACTGCCGGCGGTGAACAGCAGATACGTGCCGATAATCACCAGAATCACTGCCACAAAGAACATCAAAAGTGTCTCTACCGGATCCTGAATGGTAATCGCGAGCCAGTAACCTGTGCCGAGGGTTATAACACCTAACAAGGCGGTGATCCACTTTGCTTTCGGTTCCTTTTCTCCGGCGCTGGAGCCATGTAAAAGCTGAATGGGATTGGAAAGCCGCACCTGCAGCAGATTATACAGCAGATTCAGCAGCGCAATTCCCGCAAACAGCACCGCACAGTACAAAATGGCCCGGGAGCTGATTTCAAAACGGAAATTTGGGTCAAACCGCAGCATCCGATACAAAAGCAGCGTTATCAGCTTATTGAACAAAATGCCAAGCCCTATACCAAAAACCATACTGCCCAAATACACATACAGACTTTCAAAAAGCATGGTAATTCCGATATGCTTTTTTTCCAAGC
>BLMO01000047.1 GCA_011957885.1 Clostridiales bacterium | reverse complement strand
GGGAGGTGGGTTTTGCGCAGCAAAACGCGGAGGGATTGTTTTTGCTATCATTTTGAATAATCTGCAAATTAGCATTTTTACCACACAATCCCTCAGTCGCTACGCGACAGCTCCCTTTGCACAAGGGAGCCTTTTTTAAAGTTAGTGCTTCGCGACAGCTCCCTTTGCTGGGGGGAGCCTTTTTTTAAGTTAGTGCTTCGCGACAGCCCCCTTTACTGGGGGACCTTATCTACTTTAAAGCCTCCTCCCAGCAAAAGGAGATAGCGCACCGTCAGGTGTGACGGAGGAATTGTCCCTGCTATCATTTTGAATAATCTGCAAAAATGAAAGAATACACCTCTCCGCTATAGGAGAGGTGTATTCTATTCGCATTATACGCTGGTCAATCTACAATGTTATCATAAAATCCGCCGAATTCATCCACACCATATACGGAAGCAATGAACTGACCAATCTCAATATTTTCAATTCTCTGACCGTTGAAAATTTCCGTTCCAGCGCCCATTGCAAAAATCGGTACATCTTTCATAGTATGAGCGCCATTGTTACTTACAACGCCGGATTCGTCCAAATTCCCGGTTTCATGGTCCGCAGTCACAATCAGTACTGTATCCGGATGCGCTGCCGCAAATGTCATTGCGTATTCTACCGCACTGTCAATGCGCGCAACTGCATGAAGCAAATCTGACGTCAAATGTCCCGGCGCTGCGTAAATATCCGTATACGCTTCCTCAATCATTGTAAAGAATCCATTGCTGTCGGTAGAAACAAGATCCAACACTTCTTTTGTTTGGGTAAGCAGCTCTTCCCCCACTTCGCCGCGCAGGTATGATAAATCTTCACCATCCAAAAGCGCCTGCTGCGCCGTCTGAATTTCTGCATAATTATAGCGGCTGATATTATGCACTGTGAAAGCAGCCGGCGTTGCCTTATATGCTTCATCGGTTGTTAAAATTCCTGTTTTGTATCCGAGAGAATTTGCGATCTCACGCACGTTGGTAATTTCTTCGCCTTTATAGTTCATCCCCAGATATGTTGCATACGTCTTCCATCCGGTAGCCATAGCTGTTCCGGACGCCGCACTGTCGGTAACAATCTTTTTAAACATGCCTTCTTTCAAGAGCTGCTTTCCGTCCAGACAATACGTAGAAACACTTCCCTGATTCGGCATTTCCTTAGCAGTAAATCCATCCCATGTTTTATCTCTGCGGCTGTAATATCTCTCTGCACCACCAATATGATTATACCCCATACCGTCGCCAATCATCAATATTACACCGGTTGCGGGCAGAGGCGTATATGCAGCGGGCGCTGCAATGTCAGAAATGGAAGAGTTGATTACGCAACTATCCCGCATTCCGTTATATGTAAGTGCGCCTACAGCCCCACCGATCATATAACTTTTACCCTGCAGCACAATCTTCTTTCCCACAGACATCAGCAGATATTCACCGCTGTTACAGGAAATATCCGTATTGCTTGCCGCACGGTTTGTATTGCCGATTAAAACTTCATATTCCGTCTCAGCAGTACTGTCATCTGTCATAGGCAGTTCAACATCAAAATGATCCATCACATAATCCTGGAGAAGCTCTGCCGCATACATTTCATATTTTGTGTACTCAGCCGGATAAACAATCGTATATGCAGACAATTCTGTTTTTTCCTCAGAACCGCCAATATCAATCTTTCCTGCAATGTATAGCCGCAGCGTAGTCACGTCTGCAGGTGTAACACGCCCATCCTGATTCAGATCCGCAGTCTGCTTATGAACCGTAACGGTCTCATCTGTTTTCCCTGCAAGATACAATCGCAGCGCAGTTACATCCGCAGGCGTAACACGTCCGTCGCTATTTACATCGCCCAGCTTATAATCAGCAGCTCCGGCAGGAAAAATCATCAATGAGAAGACCATTGCTGCCGCCATAATAATCACCAATATGCGCTTTTTCATAATCGATTTCCTTTCCAATTATAAAAATTTACAATTTGTATAAGCAAAGTTTAACATATTTTGATATTTTACGCAAGTATTTTTGTGAATTATAACAATATTTTTTTATAATATCTTGAAAGTAAATTCAATGTACTATATAATAAAATATAGAAAATATTTTATTATGCCATCACTTGGCATAATAAAATCAGCGCAAATTTAAGAAAGGTTTATCCACTCGAAAATGATAAAAACATGCGTCAGCACGTACAGCTTTGGTGAATTGATTGATGAAAATCAGCTTGGAATATACGGGGTCCTTGACAAAGCGGCAGAAATGGGATTTAGCGGAATTGAATTTGTGGATGGAGGTCCCGTGACTCTGGAAAGCGCCTCCAAAATCCGTAAGCATTGCGAAAATGTTGGTCTCACCCCGGTAAATCTTTGCGCCAGCGCAGACTTTGTAAAGGAAGATCCGGAGCAAATGAAGGAAGAAATTGACAAAGTGAAGCATGCCATTGACGTTGCCAGCGAGCTTGGCGTTTCCATGGTTCGCCATGATGCCGGATATGCGCCTTTTGCACGTAAATATAACACCGGTTTTGAAGGCGCTCTTCCGTACATGGCGCAAGCAATACTGGAAATTACCGAATATGCTCAGGATAAAGGAATTCGCACACTTACAGAAAACCACGGATTTTTCTCACAGGATGCCCTGCGCGTTGAAAAACTCATCAATACAGTAGGGCATTCAAACTTCGGCGCTTTAGTGGATATCGGGAACTTTATGTGTGCCGATGAAGATCCTACCCAAAGCGTGGGCATTCTTGCGCATTATGCGTATCATGTTCACTGCAAGGACTTCTTCTGGAGAAGCGGCATGGATATTGCACCGGGAGACGGATGGTTTCAGACCCGTGCGGGCAACTATCTGCGCGGCACAGTCATAGGATTTGGCGCAGCCAAAGCCGCGCAAAGTCTGCAAATTCTTCAGCGGGCAGGATATGATGGATATTATTCCATTGAATTCGAAGGCGGAGAAAATGCGCTGTGGGGCATTCAAACCGGACTAAACAATATAAAACGATTTTTAGCAGAAGAAAGTCTAAAAGATGAAAAAAAATAAAAAAAATCTAGAAGAACCAATTCCTTTTGACGGAACCGTGCCGGAGAACACACCCCTGCCGGATGTACAGCCAAACAAAAAATCAAATAAGAAGAAAAAAATCGCGGTCGTCTGCGTTCTTCTTGTCTGCCTGCTTGGGGGTATTTGCTGGTATTTTATTTATGCAAATCCCAATGTATTGAATCAAACCCTTCAGGATATCCGAAATCACATTACGGGTATGTACGGCAGCAAGCAAAGCTATATTTACTATCCAATTGATCATGATCTAGACATTACCACTGTAGAAGGTTATATGGAACTGGATCGGGATATACATTACAAAAACGGATCTGAGACAATCATGATCACAGATGCCAATTCAGAATTTTACAGTCAGGACGTACTGTTTTTTAGAACGTATTTTGACTATGCCATCCACGGCGATTATGAAGCCTACAATGCATTGTTTACAGAGCATTATTATGAAACAAATGAGCCATATCACAGCTTCACACAGCAAATGATCTACGATATAGAAGTTGAAAAGTTGTCTGAAACGGATAATGACCGCGGCAAAATCTACGCTTATAATGTATCGTACAAAATCTATCGGAATAACGGAACATTCCGAAACGACATTGGAAGCGATGGCGCAAAAACGCTGTATTTTGAATTATTGGAAGCGGACGGTACCATTCTGATTGATCGGATTACGTATTATACGTAATCTTCATCAAATTAACTCACAATCCCTCATCCGCTACGCGGCTCCAGCACAACAAATTTCGGAAGGATTGTCTCCCCCAAAGCCAAAGCCTCCCCTGTGCAAAGGGAGGTGCACAGGGCAGCAAATTCGGAGGGGCCTCCCCCCAAAGCCAAAGCCTCCCTTGTGCAAAGGGAGGTGGCACAGGGCAGCAAATTCGGAGGGGCCTCCCCCCAAAGCCAAAGCCTCCCCATGTGCCACCTCCCTTTGC
>BLMO01000046.1 GCA_011957885.1 Clostridiales bacterium | reverse complement strand
GTTTTCTGCGCCCGTTTTCGGATGGGTTTGGATCCAGTATATGAGGAACAGGATCAGCGCCGCTGCAGCATATACGGCAGTGCAGATTTTATAGGGCAGTGCATTTTGCAGATGCACGCCGAGCTGAATGCAGCCCTGATATACAAGAAACATCCATACAAAATGGAACATAATCCAAAGGGCAAAGTGCGCTTTTTTATTTTTTTGCATTTTCATGATAGATACAGCACGCACCTGCCTGCCGAATGGATATCATATGGCAAGCGTCTGTGCCGAAAAAGCTTTCAATATATTGTTTGTATTCTCGGGCAATTTCACTGGGGACAAAAACCTGTATGGTTCCGGCAAAACCGCCGCCATGCAGCCGCCATGCAGCATTTTTTTCGGAGAGAAATGCCCCTGTGAGGCAAAGCGCCAGGGAAAGCCCTTGATGAGTATAGTCTTTTGGTGCATACCCATTTTGCAGATATCGGAAGCTGGAATTGCCGCTTTCCAGAATCAGTTCCAAAAAGTCGCTGATCCTTCCTTCGCAGAGGGCATCTGCCTGTTGGCTGACCCGCTCATTTTCCTGGATAAAATGGATTGCACGAAGCAGTGCCCGGTCTCCGCATGTCTGCCGGATTTCGTCTGTACGAGCAAGCAATTCCTGCATTTGGATTCCCCGGAGGACAGGACGGTCAAACAGCGCTGCTACCTGCTTCATTTCTCGGGGAATGGACGCATATTCCTCATTGAGATCTGCATGACTGCCGCCGGTATTCACAATACACAGGGTGTATCCTGCCGCAGTAAGGTCATAGTTTATCTTTTGAATTTCTGGTTCTCCGGGATTTGCAAAATCAATATGTATAATGCCGCCTACAGCACATGCCAACTGATCCATCAGCCCGCAGGGCTTGCCGAAGAAGGTATTTTCCGCATACTGGGCAATTTTTGCGATTTCCGCATTTTCTACTGCCCCATCATTATACAGATTATTGAGGATGTTTCCTATCATTACGGAAAACGCCGCAGAGGAAGAAAGCCCGGATCCCTGAGGAACGCAGGATGTGGTATATGCGTCAAAACCGCCGGCTCGATAGCCTCTGTCTAAAAATCCCCGCACCATACCGGCAATCATTGCCTTTGAGGTGAAGAAAGCATCAGGATCTGGGGCGTCTGCCTGACAAAGGTGCACGGTATCCGGTGCGAAGCCCTCGCTGTGTACGGTAATGCAGTCATCCTGCCTGGGACTGGCGGCTGCCAGAATATCCATATTTACACTTGCGGCGATTACTTTCCCCAGATTGTGGTCTGTATGATTGCCGCCGATTTCCGTCCTGCCGCCAACGGACAGCAGAGAGATACAGCGATCCGAGCCGAACAGATCGGCGAATCGCTGTACAGCATGAACACAGCGGTCACGCTGTGCCGCGAGTCCGTTATGGGATGTACCGC
>BLMO01000045.1 GCA_011957885.1 Clostridiales bacterium | reverse complement strand
ATAGCATAGACAATCCCTCACCCGCTCCGCGGGAGCTCCCTTTACACAAGGGAGCCTTTTTATGTTTGAGTGCTACGCGACAGTTCCCTTTGCCGGGGGAACCTTTTAATCCGCGACATGCCCCAGAAGTTCGCTTTGTAACCTCCAACACATGGGTTTTTCTGTTTATTCACCCTCCCAATCCCTGCAATCCTTTACAAATTCGAAATAAACTGTTGTATTTTTCGTAAAAATATGTATAATACATTATAATAGTTGTTGATAAGGGTCCGCAGCCCGTCTTTGAAACAAACACGCAGGGTTCAGTGAAAGGAGGGAATAAAATCATGGAATATGCAGCGACTTTCATTTGGCTCGCTTTGATTATCGTCTTTGCAGTAATTGAAGGCGCAAATCCTCAGCTTGTATCCATTTGGTTTGCAGGAGGAGCGCTCGTTTCAATGATTGTTTCATTCTTTGACGTCAGCGTACAGATTCAGATTATTGTATTCGTTTTTTCAAGCGCCGTTTTGCTTGCCCTCACAAGACCTCTGATCAAGAAAAAAATAATCGTTCGTAACAGCAAAACAAATTCAGATTCTAATATAGGAAAAACCGGTATCGTAACAGCAAAAATTGACAACTACCATGCCGAGGGTCTTGTCCAACTGGCAGGGCTGTCATGGAGCGCAAGAAGTGCAGATGATTCTGTAATCCCGGAAGGAGAATTCGTTACGGTCGTTCGCATAGAAGGCGTAAAGCTGATTGTAAGCCCACAAAATACAAACAAATAAATATATTTACATAGGAGGACACGCATATGGGACCAGTTATTATTATCGCAATTTTGGTTTTCTTTTTCTTAATCGTCATCATTTCCAATATCAAAATTGTACCGCAGGCAAAATCTTATGTTATTGAAAGACTTGGAGCGTATTATACCACATGGGAGACGGGACTCCATGTAAAGCTTCCGTTTTTAGACAGAGTTGCAAAAGTCGTGCTCAGAAAAGAACAGGTTGCAGATTTTCCGCCCCAGCCCGTGATTACAAAAGATAACGTAACCATTCAAATCGACACGGTCGTATTCTTTCAGATAACCGATCCGAAGCTTTACACTTATGGCGTTGACCGTCCTATGGAGGCAATTGAAAATCTTACGGCGACAACGCTCAGAAATATCATCGGAGAATTGGAGCTTGACAACACGCTGACTTCCAGAGATGTGATAAACTCGAAAATCAGACTGATTCTGGACGAAGCCACCGATCCGTGGGGCATTAAGGTAAACCGTGTTGAACTGAAAAAC
>BLMO01000044.1 GCA_011957885.1 Clostridiales bacterium | reverse complement strand
TCCTTCCGGTGCTCCGGCAATCTTTATTGATACGGTAGCCCGTCTGGGACATAAAGCGGCAATCGTAGGCGGCGTTGGCGATGATGATTTCGGAAAATGCCTGCTGGATCGGCTGGAGGGGGACGGCGTGGACTGTTCCTGCGTGATTAAAAACGACAGAATTTCCACCGGCTGTGCATTTGTTACATATTTCTCTGACGGAGAGCGGAAGTTTATTTTCCATATCGGCAACACCCCTGCCGTTCTGGCGCCTGCGCCAGCTGCAGAGAAGCTGGAAGGATTGAAATTCTTCCATATCATGGGCTGTTCCCTCATGGCAGATATGGCTTTTGGTCAGCGGATTGTAGATACTATGCAGGCAGCGGCAAAGGCTGGCGCAAAGGTGTCTTTTGACCCGAATATCCGTCCGGAGCTGATGAAGGATCCAAAAGCAAAGGATCTCATCACAGCAGTGCTGGAACAGACCAACGTATTCATGCCCGGAAAAAGCGAGTTGCGTATGCTGTCCGGCTGCGATGATATTGAAGAGGCTGTGCAGGCTTTGTTCCGGGACAGACCGGCGCTGGAAATTATCGCATTGAAAAACGGTAAAAAAGGCTGCGTGATTTACACCAGAGATACCCGGTTCGCCTTTGGCGTATATAAGGTTCCCGTACTGGACGCTACCGGGGCGGGTGACAGCTTTGACGGCGCATTCCTGTGTGCTCTGGCAGAAGGAAAATCTGTAGAAGACGCAGCAAAAATGGCAACGGCGGCCGCTTCTCTGAATACGGCGGCATTCGGTCCTATGGAAGGGAAAATTTCCCGGGAAAACGTAGAAAAAATGATTGCGGACAATATTTTGGAATAAGCCCTGCCGCGGGATGAAGAAAGGATACAGACGTAATGTATACAACAAGTAAAGAAATGATCAAAAAGGCCCGTGCAGGCGGATATGCAGTTCCTGCATTCAATGCGGAAAATCTGGAAATGGTGCAGGCGATTGTCGCAGCAGCAAGCGAACTGCGCTCTCCTGTTATGATTCAGACTACACCGACTACAGTAAAATATCTCACACTGCGTCAGGCAGTGGCGATGGTGCGTGCAGAGGGCGAAGCAGCAGATGTGCCGGTAGCGCTCCATCTGGACCACTGTGAAAGCTATGACGGTGTGCACGATGCCGTGCAGGCTGGATATACCTCTGTTATGATTGACGGCTCCAAGCTTCCTTATGAAGAAAATATCGAAGTGACCCGCAAGGTCGTAGAAATGGCTGCTGCCAGAGGGGTTACTGTTGAGGCAGAGTTGGGCACCGTAGGCGGTAAGGAAGACGGTCACAGCGCACAGATCGCCTATACGGATCCGGAAGAAGCGCTGGATTTCTTCACCCGTACTGGTGTGGATATTTTTGCTGTGGCAATCGGTACAGCCCACGGTTTCTATAAGGGAGAACCGAAGCTGAATTTTGACCTTCTGGCAACGCTGCGTGAAAAGATTGACGCGCCGCTGGTGCTTCACGGCGGTTCCGGCATTCCGGATGAGATGATCCGCCGTACCATTGAGCTTGGCATCAACAAAGTAAACTTTGCGACGGAGCTGCGCGCTGCCGCTACTGCAGCAGTACGCAAAGCGCTGGAAAACGAATCTATAATTGACCCGAAAAAGTTTATGGGTCCGGCGAGAGAAGCGGTTATCGAACTTTGCCGGCATAAAATCAAGTTGTGCGGTTCTGATGGAAAAGCAGACTGATAAGGTACTGAATTCTCCCCAATAAAGCGTAAATTTTAAAGGCTTTCCCCTCCAGAGTTAATGGGGGGCGATGAAGGGCATCCCTGTGCTGGAGTTTGTTAAACGAACCCCAGAGGATCCTGTGG
>BLMO01000043.1 GCA_011957885.1 Clostridiales bacterium | reverse complement strand
CCCGTTGGTCAAGCGGCTAAGACACCGCCCTCTCACGGCGGAAACGGGGGTTCGATTCCCCCACGGGTCACCAACCAGTCGGCAGTAAAGCATCGCATGCAATCATGCGGTGCTTTTTATTTGCTTTAAAAAAATACCTTTTTATCCATATACAAAGGCACGGAAAATATGTTATAATAGCTGCATCAGACACGAAACAAGGAGAATTTCATGAACGACTGGTTTACTGTTGACAAAATAGATAACAATACCTATATTATCAGCGAATACCGGCACTGGGAAGAAACCCATTGCTATCTTGTAAACGGAACGGAGCGAAGCCTCCTGATTGATACTGGACTTGGCATCTGCAATATTCACGACGTAATAACCCGATTCACAAACAAACCCATCATTGCTGTTGCTACCCATATCCATTGGGATCACATCGGCGGACACAAATATTTCCCTAATTTTTATGCGCACAGCGCAGAACTGAATTGGCTGAACGGAGAATTTCCTTTGTCGGCTGAAACCATCAGAAGTATGGTTGTGGATCGCTGTGATCTGCCGGATGGGTTTGACGTCAGCACCTATACAATGTTTCAGGGAACACCGGCAAAGGTCTTAAAAGACGGAGACAGGATTGATCTTGGCGGACGCGTGATTGAAGTGCTGCACACCCCAGGGCATTCACCGGGGCATATGTGCTTCTGGGAACAGGCAAAAGGATATCTTTTTACTGGAGATTTAGTATATAAAGACACCTTGTTTGCTTATTATCCTTCTACCGAACCAACCGCGTACCTCAACTCGCTGGAAAAAATTGCTGTGCTGCCGGCAAAAAAGGTTTTTCCGGCGCACCACTCACTGGATATCGAACCGGAAATCATCCTTCGCATGCGGAATGCGTTTCGTGAATTAAAAAATAAAAATATGCTCTGTCACGGAAGCGGAACATTTGACTACGGAGACTGGGCAGTGTGGCTGTAGCTTTTCTGAGAACCTGCAAGCAATTCTTAATATAGGAGTTTGCAGCCGCTGCAGAATGGATCATCAATAATAACCTTGAAAACCGCCTGTCAAACAGGCGGTTTTCTTTTCACAGAAATAAAAAAGACAAACCTGACACACCTTGTCAATTTTATATGGTACAATAAATATGAAATTTAACTTTGAAGGGGAAAGCCATGCACTACGTAAAGGCAAAAGGAATTTTATCTGCAGGAAACGGGATGAATTTATACCGCGGCTGCTCCCACGGATGCATTTACTGTGATGCCAGAAGCAAATGCTATCACATAGAGCATACGTTTGAGGACATTGAAGTGAAGGAAAACGCCTTGGATCTGCTGGAACTGGCATTGAAGCGAAAACGAAAAAAGTGTATGATCAGCACTGGCGCCATGACAGACCCTTATATTCCGCTGGAAATGCAGCTTTGCCATATGCGAAAAGCGTTGGAACGGATTGAGGCATACGGGTTCGGTGTTACTGTATTGACTAAGTCCGACCGGATTTTACGGGATTTGGATC
>BLMO01000042.1 GCA_011957885.1 Clostridiales bacterium | reverse complement strand
GAGAAAGGAAATTCGTCCCAGGACTTGTCCGGATTTGCCCGCCGCCATTCTTCAAAATTTGAATTCAGAAGTGTAAACACATAGTCAATCACAGAAAGTTGGGGATATCCCATTGCTTTATAATCAGCAAGTGCCGCGCCCTTGTCCCGCTTTGACAGCTTTTTCTTGGAAGTACCTTCCATGCGCATCAGCTGTGCAATGTGCAGATATTTCGGTGGTTTAAAGCCAAGATACCGGAATAGCTGGAGGTGTTTGGGAAGGCTGGGGAGCCATTCCTCACCGCGGACTACGGTCGTTGTACGCATCAGATGATCGTCTACAGCATGCGCAAAATGGTATGTGGGGATTCCATCAGATTTCAGCAGAACAAAATCCTCATCGTTTTCCGGAAATTCCACTTTCCCTTTAATCAGATCGGTGAAAAATACCTTCTTTTCACCGTCTCCATCTGCAAGGATATATAATACAAATGGACGACCCGCCGCAACGGATGCCGCAGCCGTCTCTGTCCATGCAGTTCTGCGGGATTGTTGTGCGGCTTTCGCCGCCTCTGCCTGCGCCGCCCAGTCTTTATTTTTATTTTCTTCTTTTTTGTTGACCTGCTTCAGAGCTGCCAATTCTTCGTCTGACGGGAAGTAAGGATATGCTTTTCCCTCCTGAACAAGCTGCTTCGCAAAAATGTGATATATATTCTTACGCTGACTTTGCCAATAGGGACCGTATATTCCAGTTTCTCCGTCTGTGCCGGGACCTTCGTCAAAATGGATTCCATAATAGGAGAGTGTATCTACAAGATCCTGTTCCGCTCCGGCAACATAGCGCAGACTGTCCGTATCCTCTATACGCAGATAAAACGTACCCCCGCTTTGATGTGCCAAACGCTCAGATACAAATGCGGGAAACAAGGTGCCAAAATGGACAAAGCCAGTGGGTGAAGGAGCTACACGGGTAACCTTGGCACCTTCCGGGAGTGTACGCAGAGGATATAATGCCTCCGCTTCCTGCGGAGTCATTGTCACATCTGGAAATAGAAGCTCGGCAAGCTCAAATGCATTCATAATATATATGCCTTTCTGAAAAAATCAAAGGTTTTTCAAATAAAAATTGTAGTCCCGCTGTTTTTGCAGCGTTGTTACAGATCCGTGCCCGGGATACACAGTATAATTGTCCGGCAGTGCTGCAATCGCTTTCAGACTTGTCTGCAGCTGCTCCATATTGCCGCCGTAAAGATCTGTACGGCCAATATCCTGATCAAACAGGGTATCTCCGGTAAACAGTATATTGTCTGCCAAATAGCACACACTTCCCTGTGTGTGTCCTGGCGTATGCATCACATGGATAGTGGTATTTCCAAAGGGAATGGCATCCTGATCCTTCAGAAGCTTATCTGCAGGCTGCATTGTGAGTTCACGATGAAATAAGATGCTGTAGGCGTTATGCTCCGAATTTGTCAGAAAGCTTTCGTCGCCACTGTGTATAAGAACCGGCGCTCCAGTGGCGTTTCGAAGGAGATCCACCGATAAAATGTGATCAAAATGTCCATGGGTCAAAAGAATATATTGTAAATTTTTCGGATCCAGATTTCGCTGGCGAATGCTTTGCAAAATCTGTTCAAGGTCTGGTGACGGGTCAATTACAGCAAATGTACCGCTTTCCTCTTCCAGAAGCAGCCAGCAATTGGACTCGTATCCTTTTGAAGGGATGCTGATAACTTTCATATTGTTCAACCATTCATCTTTATAAGTTACAAAAGGGGTTTCAATTAGTATATCAGATATTTTTCAGTCTGTCTATAAAAAAGTATATACTTTTTTCCAGAAATTAACCTTTTTTGTGAAAGAAGCATATGCTGTAAAGGAGAAAATCTGAAAAGCGGGTGATTTTTTGAAAAATCGCAAAAAGCGGCGGATAGCAGGTGCGGCACTTGTAGCACTGCTTATTTTAAGCGTGGGATACTATTTTTTTGACATGGCGTTATTTTCCGCAATGGGGGCGCTTGCAAGAAGCAAGGCGGAAACGGCCGGTACTGCTGCGATAGAAAGTGCAGTGAGCAGTCTGGAAATATTGGATGACACAGAAACGATTACCGATATTTTGCGGGATGCAGACGGGAAGATCCTTTCTATGTCCACAGATACGAAAGCATTGACCGCATTCCGCGCAGAGCTAATAGAAGCCCTTGCAAAAAAAATGGAGGATTTTCGGGTACAGCTTCAAATTCCTCTTGGGTCGGTTATCGGACGAGGCATGCTATCTGGCAGAGGCATTCCTTTAAAACTATATGTAATCGGTGCCGGCGGACTGTTAGTAGACACGGAAAGCGTTTTTGAATCTGCCGGGCTGAATCAGACCTGCCACCGGGTTTATGTGACAGTTTGTGCAGATCTTACCCTTCTGTATCACGGAAAAACGGACACGGTTACAGTAACGACAAAGGTTCTGGCAAGTGAGACAGTCATTGTAGGCGAGGTGCCCGACGCATATTTTGGTACGTACAATCCGTGATTATTCACAAAATTTCCATTGGTAAGTTGAGTACTAAGAAACAAATACACCCCTGTAAAGGAAGGTAGGGCATCGTTAGGCTTTACCA
>BLMO01000041.1 GCA_011957885.1 Clostridiales bacterium | reverse complement strand
CCGATTTCCAGAATCTTCTGCCCCATTTTATGAATGGCAAACAGCCGTTTTCAGAAAGGGATATTGTGCGGGATGCTGTAGCAAGACTGAAAAAGGGTTGACCCGTTCTGGAAAATATGGTATAATCTACTTGGAACTTTTTTAAAATTTTACATTTGACTAAAAAGCATGTCCAAAGATGTGGAGGGCGTATGTTTTATCCCGTGTTTTTTATCGGTATATTTGCTGTTACCTTTTTGCTGACGGCGGGGATATCCCATTTTCTGATTCCGGTTCTTGCCAGTCATAAAATGGGGCAGAAGATTCTGGAAATCGGTCCCCGGTGGCACAAAAATAAAGAGGGTACCCCTACCATGGGCGGACTTGCTTTTATTATCGCTGCACTGATAACCGGCGCGGCTGCCTGCATAATTATTTTTTTGCGGGAAGGATCAAAAGAGATTCCTGCGTTGGTGCTTACCCTTGCCATGGCAGTTGCCAGCGGTTTGATCGGTATGATTGACGACTTGGTGAAACTGCGCAAAAAGCAGAACGAGGGGCTGACGGCACCTCAGAAATTTTTGCTGCAATTGATTTGCTCCGGTGTATATCTGTTCGGCATGAGCCGATTCGGTCAGATTACCACTGCGCTGTACATACCCTATCTGGATCTTGCCATTGATTTTGGGATTGCATACTATATTATTGCACTGCTGCTTCTGTGCGGAATGATGAACAGCGTAAATCTTACAGATGGAATCGATGGGCTTGCCAGTTCTGTGACATTGGTTGTTGGACTTTTTTACGGTGCGGCAGCGCTGTTTCATGCCGCTGTTCCCACTCCTGGGATTGCAGCGGTGTCTGCGATTATGGCGGGCGCAGCCGCAGGATTTTTGATTTATAATTTCTATCCTGCCCGAGTGTTTATGGGAGATACAGGTTCTCTCTTTTTCGGCGGTCTTGTAGTTGGTGCTGCCTTTATGATGGATAATCCGCTGATCGTTGTTGTATGCGGTCTGATGTATATTTTGGAAACCGCGTCCACTATGCTGCAGGTGATTTATTTTAAGCTTACCGGCGGCAAGCGGCTGTTTAAGATGGCACCTTTTCATCATCATCTGGAAAAATGCGGTTGGAGCGAAGTGAAGATTGTAGCAGTATTCAGCCTGTTGACAGCGTGTCTTTGTGTCTGTGCCTGGTTTGGGCTGTGATATATACGGGAAGGACGTAGGGATCACATGAACAACGAAAATCGTTCTTATCAATACGGACGCGGCGGTGGTGCAGGAAGCGGCAGACATCAGGTGCAGGCTGGAACTGGTGCGCCGGCGCGGATGCAGTCCTATGGGAAACCGCCCCGACAGGGCGCAGGCAGAGCGGAAACTTCTGTGGCTGTGCCGCAGGAGCGATCGCTGATCAAACGAATGAAAAAGGAGCAGGCGTGGGAAGAAGGCGTACAGCGGGTGCGTCACGGTGTAGACCGTCCTATGCTTGTCATTATACTTGTGCTCCTTTGCTTGGGTACCATTATGGTGTTCAGCGCAAGTTATCCGAATGCGCTGGCGTCCAAAAACGATAGCTTGTACTATATCCGGCATCAGCTGCTTTGGCTGGCGCTTGGCGGTGTTTTGATGACTGTACTGATCTTTATTCCATATAATGTTTATAAAAAACTGACCCCGGCGTTTTTTCTCGTGTCTCTTGGACTTTTGGCGTTGGTGCTGGTTATGGGTACTGCCCGCGGCGTTGCGCAGCGCTGGATTCTGATCGGCGGGTTTTCCATTCAG
>BLMO01000040.1 GCA_011957885.1 Clostridiales bacterium | reverse complement strand
TTGTCAAAACGGACGGCAGATATTATGTAGGCACAACATTCTGTGATCTGCCCGCGGGCAACTATACGTTCGGTGCGGACGGCAAGATGCTGAACGGCTTTGAGACAATAGACGGTACGATCTATTATTATGTAAACGGCAGCACCCCGCGGCCGGGAATTATTGAAGTGAACGGCGATTATTATTTTGTAAACTGGGGCGGCATTATTGTTACGAATCAGAGATTCTATGTGTTCGAGGGAAATGGATACACCATAGAAATGAATTACATATTTGACGAGACCGGAAAGATTATAGGATAATTAGAAGATGCTTCTCCCAACCGATATTCATAATTGGTTGGGAGAGCTTTAATGTGTTATGAAACAGAAACAAGTTTTTAATAATGCAAAGTGGATTATTCTTTGCAGGATCGTTCAATCTGTCATGCAGCTTATAATCGGAATGGTTTCTGCAAGATATCTGGGTCCGTCAAATTACGGATTGATCAATTATGCAGCGTCCATTGTTGCATTTGCGCTGCCGCTGATGAAATTAGGGCTGGATGCTATTCTTGTGTATGAGTTGGTGGAATCGCCGGAAAAGGAAGGGGAAATCATCGGATCCTCGTTGTTTCTTAATGTGTCTTCGGGACTATTGTGTATTGTCGGTGTTTCCGTTTTTGCAGTAACGGTCAATTACGGAGAGAAGGACACAATACTGATATGTATGCTTTACAGTATATCCATTTTGTTTGCTGCTTTTGAAATGCTGCAGTATTGGTATCAGTATCGGCTGCTGTCTAAATATGCATCGGTCATCATGCTGGCTGCGTATCTTTTTGTATCTGCATATAAAATTTTTTTGTTGGCTTCTGCAAAAAGCGTTTTTTGGTTTGCGGCATCTCACTCCGTTGAGTATGGATTTATCTCTGTCTTGCTTTTCATTTTTTACTATAAAAACGGTGGGGCAAAATTAAGCGTTTCCATTGGCAGAATGAAAAAAATGCTTATGAGAAGCAAATATTATATTTTGGCCGCTTTAATGATAGTGGTCATACAAAATACGGATCATATTATGCTGCGGTTTATATCCGGCGATGCGGCGAACGGATATTACACAGCGGCAGTTACGTCTGCCAGTGCTCTGCAATTTGTTTTTACTGCCATTATAGATTCGTTCAGACCATTGATTTTATCCGCAAAAAAGAATAATGCTGCGGAATATGAAAAAAATATTTCCAGATTATATGGAATCATTATTTATCTGTCTATTGCACAAAGTTTGGCATTTACAATATTTGCTCCCTGGATTATCCGCATATTATACGGTGCCGTATATATTTCAGCCGTTCCGGTACTTCGCATATTGATATGGTATTTTGCCTTTTCCTTTATGGGGACTATACGGAATATATGGCTTTTGGCGGAAGGGAAACAAAAATATTTACCCGGCATCAATATGGCAGGATGCGTATTGAATATTCTGCTGAATGCCTTTATGATCCCTTTGTACGGAGCATGCGGAGCAGCTTTTTCTTCCTTTCTTACGCAGGTTTTTATGAATTTTGTGTTAGGTTTTTTGATTGGATCTGTGCGGAAAAATAACAAGCTGATGCTGATAGGACTGCATCCGCGGTTCTTAGTCCGGGAATTGAAAAGCATTCTATTTGAAATACGAAAAAAAGAGTAGGTTGAACTACCGGAATCCAAATAAAAAAGCTTGTCAGATTGACAAGCTTTTTTATTTGACAGAAAAATATTTTATAATCAGAAAAGCTTCAAAATATGCGTACAAGGGAAAGCTTGGTATCTATTTCATGCTTTTTGAAAATGCTGCTGACAGGATAGCGTGTCGGCGATGCACCTTCGTATAGTTTGTCTCATATATTACGTTGAGGTGATTCAATGAATAATGTTGTAATTTTAGCGCTTTTTGCAACACTAGGCACATGGTTTGTCACTGCTTTGGGCGCTGCTACAGTTATATTTTTTAAAAAAACCAATCAAAAAGCGCTCAATCTGATGCTCGGATTTGCTGCAGGAGTAATGATTGCAGCCAGCTTCTGGTCTCTGCTGCAGCCGGCGATTGAGCGCGCTGAAATATATTTGTCCGTGCCGTCATGGCTGGTTGTGACTTTAGGCTTTCTATCCGGCGCTGTGTTTATGTGGATTTCCGATAAGGTTGTGAGCAGAGCGCGGCGCAGAGCAGATTCTGCACAGTTGAAATCCAATGAACGAACAAATCGTATTATTATGCTGGTTTTATCTATTACATTGCATAATATTCCTGAGGGGCTTGCTGTTGGTGTGGCGTTTGGTGCGTTACATAGCGGAAATGTTTCCATGGAAGCGATTATGGGAGCTGTAACGATTGCTGTGGGCATTGGACTGCAGAATTTTCCGGAGGGGGCAGCAGTATCTATTCCCCTGCGGCGTGAAGGATATTCTCGGGGCAAGAGCTTTCTTTTGGGGCAGGCATCCGGAATGGTTGAACCGATTGCAGGTGTCATCGGTGCACTGCTTGTAGTTTATATTCAAACAATATTGCCGTTTGCACTTGCTTTTGCGGCCGGAGCAATGATTTTGGTTGCGGTGCATGAATTAATTCCGGAATGTCAGCAGAATCAAAAGGTGCATCCTTATTTTGCAACCATGGGAATTGTTCTGGGATTTGCGGTAATGATGCTTCTGGATGTAATGCTTGGATAAACACAATACAAAAATGAGATTTCTTTGTATGGAATCTCATTTTTGTATATACATAATTATTAAAATTCAATAATAAATTATTGACAAACGATAAAACCTGTGGTATATTATAGAAAATGGTGCACCGATTACAATATTATGCAGCTTTTTAAAAAAGAAAGGAATGGTATAAAACGATGTGGACGTCTAAACGCTCTCTCCATCTATCTATTTATATGCTTTATGCAGCCGGTATTGCTGTTGCCGTTTTGATCATTGGGGCGCCGGCACTTTTTGATTGGTATGTGCAGGCAGCAGGGCGCACGAAAATGCATTTCTATGTTCTTTGCAGTGTGTTTTACTGCTGCTGTCCGCTGTTTTTCGGTATTCTTATCTTTTTACATAAACTTTTATTGAACATACGTGCAGATAAGATATTTATAAAACGGAATGTAGATTATCTGCGATATTTATCCTGGCTCTGTTTTGGATTGGTTCCTTTGATGCTTGTGGGCAGTGTTTTTTTTCCTGTTTTGCTTTTGATAAGTGTGATTGTTGCCTTTATCGGACTTTTGGTGCGTGTGGTTAAAAACATCATGGCAGCTGCATGTGATTTAAAAGATGAAAACGATTTAACCATATAAGGGGGAGGGCAGAACGTGGCTATTGTTGTGAATTTGGATGTGGTGATGGCGAAACGAAAGATATCCTCCAGTGAGCTTGCGGAAAAAATCGGGCTGACGCAAGCCAATTTATCGATTTTAAAAACAGGTAAGGCAAAGGCGATACGGTTTTCCACTTTGGAAAGTATATGCAGGGAGCTGGAATGTCAGCCGGGAGATATTCTGGCATTTACAAATGATTTAGGAGATGAAAACGATGGAAGATAAAAAAGAGACAGCAGTCGTAACGAGAAAAGACACTGTGTTTTTTGTGCTTATATTTGTTTTTTCCGCTTTACTGATGATTTTTACAATGGGAGGCAGGTTTAAACTGGGGCTTACGGTTTCGTATCTGGTATTTATGGTATTGGCAAATGTGTATCTAATGCCGCCAAAGGCGCTCTGTCCTTTTCCTACGGTATGCGGTTTGCTGGCAGTTATGCTTAGCTTTCTGTTTACTCTGCGTCCGGATCCCTTGCTGCATTTTATTGCATTCATTGTGATTGTACTTTTGAGTATTGTTTATTTTATTTCATTTTGTGATGCGGCGCAGTATTACGGAGGAGGGTATCGCTGTGTAGGAGATATTTTGCGTGTTGGCTTATTTGAGCCGATTTCAGAAGTGAGCGCGCCTTTCAGCGCATATCAGCAAAGCAAGAAGGGAAAGAAGAAAACAGTTTCTAGGGTGCTGTGGGGCATTGTCCTAGCATTTCCGGTAATGTGTGTGATTGTTCCGCTGTTGGCGCGTTCAGACGCAGCATTTCAGGGAATGATGCAAAAAGCCTTGTCGGGCATATCCGTTGAAAACGTGGTTTTTGCGGTGGTTGGAATGATACTTTCCCCTTTTATCATTTCCTTTTTGTTTTATTTGAAGAAAACTGCATCGTCCGATAACGCGGCGTGCGAAAAACAGAGCAGAAGTAAAACAGGGGATGCGTTGATTATCAATGCTTTTCTCAGTGTGGTTTGTGCGGCATATGTGATTTATCTTGTGTCACAGCTTGCGTATTTCCTCAATGCGTTTTCAGGAATATTGCCGGCTGGATATGATTTTACCCGGGCAGAATATGCACGGCGCGGATTTTTTGAAATGACCGGAATTTCTGTGATCAATCTTATAATTTTATTTGCTGCGCATGTGCTGATTCAATATAAAAACAGGAGCGGAAGAATTTACACAAAGGCTGTTTCCTTGTTTTTATGCTTTTTCACTTTGTTTTTTATTACAACAGCTTTATTCAAGATGCTGTTTTATATTGAATCCTACGGCATGACGCGGCTCCGTCTTGGAACCACTGCTTTTATGATTTTGCTGGCGCTTATCTTTCTTGCTGTGATTATCCGCTTGTTCATTCCCAGATTTCCATATATGAAAATGGCAATTTTGTCTTTGGGGCTGATTGTGGCGATTGTTGGCTTTGCCGATATAGACCGCTGCATTGCTGCATATAACATATGGACCTATGAAAGCGGGCAGTCCGGTGTTGATGTGCAGGCGCTTGGTGATTTGTCTGATTCCGTAATACCGTATCTGATTGATTTGATGGAGGGAGAGGACGAGGCGGCTTCCAAAGAGGCGGTTGCGGTACTGCAATATAGATTCAACCGGTATTTTACCAAAGATGAGAGTGGGAATTTTATAAAAACCAAGTATGCAAATGACGGACTGTGGGCATATAACAAAACTTTGTGTGAAAATCAGTCGCTGCTTTTGGAATATGCAGATAAGCTGTATGCTGCAGATGGAGTACATACAGAGGAGATTCCTGCTTTTGAATATGAATAGTTTGGGCGGGAAACTTGTACTGCTGTGTAAAGAGAGATGGCGCGAGGAAGCATTTTGAAACTTACAATATTTATTCACGTCCGCCGAGGGTTGCAGCCATGACAGCTTTGATCGTATGCATACGGTTTTCTGCTTCATCAAAGACAATAGACATGGGACTTTCAAATACTTCATCAGTGACTTCCATTGCGTCTCTGGAAAAACGCAGTCCCATTTCTCTTCCAACGACTGTTTCATGATCGTGGAAAGCGGGCAGGCAGTGCATAAAGCGACACTGCGGACCGGCATTTTTCATAAGTGCCATATTGATCTGATAAGGAGCCAGATCGTGAATCCGTTCTTCCCAAATTTCCGCGGGTTCTCCCATAGACACCCAAACATCTGTATAAAGTACGTCCGCACCCTTTGTAGCTTCCATAGGATTATCGGAAAAATGAATTTTTGCACCTGTTTCCTGTGCGATTTTTTCACACTCTGCTGCAAGTGCAGGATCGGGTTGGTACTTTTTGGGTGCGCAGAGGGTAAGGTCAAGGCCCATTTTGGCACATCCTACCATTAGAGAATTGCCCATATTGTAACGGGCATCTCCCATATAGACCATTTTTATCCCTGTCAAACGTCCGAAATGTTCTCGGATCGTCAGAAAATCAGCAAGGATTTGTGTGGGGTGAAATTCATTGGTCAATCCGTTCCACACAGGAACACCGGCATATTTTGCAAGTGCTTCCACAATTTCCTGCCCATTGCCCCGATATTCAATTCCGTCAAACATGCGTCCCAGAACTCTTGCTGTATCGGCGATACTTTCTTTTTTACCGATCTGTGAAGCGGAGGGATCCAGATATGTAACGTGCATTCCCAGATCATGGGCTGCTACCTCAAAGCTGCATCTGGTTCGAGTACTTGTTTTTTCAAAAATAAGTGCTATATTTTTACCCCGCAGGCATTCGTGAATTTTTCCTGCTTTTTTTTCTGCTTTCAGTTCTGCCGCCAGATTTAGCAGGCGGTCAATTTCGGCGGGAGTAAAATCAAGAAGCTTTAGAAAATGTTTACCGGAAAATTGCATGGCGTCTCCTTGTTTGCATAAATATACATAAAGTTTTGATTGTTTTTACAGCATGAATTCATTTTAACACAATACATACAGGTTGTAAAGGCTTTTTTGAAATTCGAATAAATATTTATCCAAAAATCATTTCTTGACTTGTGGAAATAAATGCAGTACAATATATAGTAATATTATACAATTATAAGGAGAGTAAAATGAAAAAAAGTGTTAAATTCATCTGCGCGGCGCTGATTTTTTCTATTTTGGTTTCTCTTTTCAGCTTTGGAACGTTGGGGATGAATTATGCCCCGGATGCAGGTGCGTTTGTTTTTGATGGGGAATCATTGCTGCAATATGTTACAGATACCCATAATCTGAATGTAATTTATGATCCTTACGAAAATGCACTGCGTACAGTAGTAAATTCATTCTCAGCAGATACGGATTCGTATTTTGTATTGGATTATTCGCTTTTGCAGAACACGCTTCGGGCAGAAGATTATGCATATTTGCTGATTACATATCGCTGCCCGCGGACAAATTCAAGATATGCATCTACAAGTGAGGTCTTTTTAAGTACAGGTGCAGTGACGAGACCTACTGCCGGACATTCTATATTGTTCGATCCGATACAGGAGGGAAAATATGTTGTAAAGATAATCAATTTGTCCGACATTGCCTGGTGGAATGGGGATATACATAATATCCGCATCGATACCTTTTCTAAAAGCAGATTTGGCGATACGATGTATATTGACTCTGTAATCCTGTGCGCAGACAATGCACAGATGAGGGAGGTTCGTACTGATAGGTTGAAAAATGCGGGAACGCCCGCTGATGGTTTTATATCCGACTACATCTGCAACAAATATAATGTACAAAAGTATACATCTCCAGTGTGGAAGGGGAATATTGTGTACAATGAGGCTGTTTATCCTGTTAAAGAGAAGGATGGAAGCGCTGTGTATACCCTAATGTATACGCCGGAGAAGGTGCAGTCTGTATATGACGCCACCTTCAGCAGATTGTACCAAGAGGGAATAGATTATACGGTAGAGGAAAACAAACTGAAAATTCTTCCCGGCGGATCCATTCCTACAATGGAGTATACTTACATACATCCTGTGTCCAATCCCAATCATTATTCGTGGGACAGATACTATAACCGAACTGCCGCAGGCGACGGCAAGTGGGAATATTGGGGGCAAAGTCCGGAATTTTTTGCGGGATATTTAAATGTGACGTATACCCATAGTGATACATGGAAAGGGTGGACACCGGAGAATAAGGCGGATGCACTTCCGATTACGAGCCGTAAAATACAGAATAATGAAAAAATGAATGCTGTTTTCTTTGGGGACAGCATTACCGGCGGAGCAAATTCATCTTCCTATAGAAATGTATATCCCTTTGCGGAATACTGGAACGAGCAGATCATCCGGAAACTGGAGGAAACCTACGGCTGTACCAACATTTCAGCTTATTATTCTTCAGAAGGCGGCAGCTCGGCTTCCGGTATGGTTTCTGCGTTGGGTGAAAATGTAATTCAATATGCGCCGGATCTGGTGTTTATTGCTTTTGGTATGAATGACTGTATGAATGAAAGTCAGGATTCAAATGGCAGCAGGGAACGTGTTCAGGAACAGTATAAAAATGCAATAGACCAAATGATTTCGCAGGTACGCAGACAGTATCCGGATTGTGAATTTGTTTTGGTTCCGTCTTTTTACGGGAATATACATTGCCATTTCAGATCGTATTATGATGCATGCCGGGATGCATTGCTGGAACTGGAGGATACATATTCGGGCGTTGCGTGCGCAGATATAACCAGTATGCAAGCATCTCTGCTGGAATTTAAGGATTATCTGGATTTCAGCGGTGATAATATGTGTCACCCCAATGATTTTATGGCGCGGCTTTACGCCCAGGTTTGCCTGGAAACAATTGTTCCCGGCGGTGTAGATGCATATGTTCCGGCAAAGGACCCGGAAGAAAAACCGGATCCGGAACCGGTGAATCCGAGTGCGCTTGGAGATATAAATGGAGACGGACGGATTACGCCTGCGGATATCACGCTGTTTCGGCTGTATGTTGCAGGAAAGGCGGACGCAGGGCAAGTTGTTCGCGAGGCGTGCGATTTGAATGGGGACGGCAGAATTACGCCTGCAGATATTACTGTTTTGCGGTTGTATCTGGCTGGAAGGATAATACTGGAAACAGGAGAGATTGTTGACCAACTACCGCCGGAATATTGGATAAGAGAGATAGAGAACAAAGGGGACAGTATCAAAGAGC
>BLMO01000039.1 GCA_011957885.1 Clostridiales bacterium | reverse complement strand
ACTGACCTGCATACCGTTTGTAGTAAGTGTGAAGCGGAAATTCTTGCCGGCATCCTTTTCAATGCTTCTTGCATATGCCACAAGCTGCTTTACCACGTCCCAGTTGCACAGCGGTTCACCGCCAAAAAAATCCACTTCCAGATTGCGGCGCGTGCCGGAATTTTCCACTAAAAAGTCCAGCGCGCGCTTGCCCACTTCAAAGGACATCAACGCCCTCTCTCCGCTGTACTTTCCTTGGGAAGCGAAGCAATAAGAGCAGTTCAGATCGCATGTATGGGCTACATGCAGGCACAGCGCCTTTAATACAGGCGCGCGGTTCACAAGATGCTCCGCAACCCCCGCATAGGTATCCTCGGAAAACAGCTTTCCTGCATCCTTCAGGGAAGCGATATCCTCCAGGCATTCCCGAATGTCCTGCTCAGTCACATCCGGATATGTATTCTGAATCTGCCCGATAATTTCATCCGCAGACTGGGATTCATACATGCCGATGATATCATATGCAACATCATCCACTACATGTACGCTCCCGCTGTACACATCCAAAACAATATTATAACCATTCAATTTATAACGGTGTATCATAAAAATCCTTTCAGCGCCCGATGCGGGCATGAAAATTGCCGCCTCACAAAGTCAGGCGGCAATCGGCAGATTGTATTGTCTTACGCCTTTTTCTCGCAGGGCTGATTTGCAACACCGCAGGAAGTCTTGCATGCAGACTGGCAGGAGGTCTGGCATTCGCCGCATCCGCCGTTTGTTGCGCTCTTTGCAAGATCTTTGGTTTCAATGGTTTTAATTCTTTTCATTTTTATAAAACTCCCTTTAAAATAAATAACGGAACTATTATACAACACAATTTTTCCATTTGTCAATACATACAGCGAAAAGTCCCGGTACTTTTTATAGTATAAGTTGCCTGTGTTGTCCGATTATTTCAGAACATCTATCCATCCTCCGTTTTCCTTATAGAAAAACAACCGTTAATATTATTTACTTACAATCCCTCCGCCATGCCCGTGGCATGGCACCTCCCTTTACACAAGGGAGGCTTAAAAGAGTGGAGTCTCCGGCATGGTACCTTTCTTTACCGGGGGAGGCTTAAAAGAATGAAGTCTACAGCACGGCACCTTCCTTTACAGGGGGGAGGCTTAGGAAACTTGGTAAATACACCACAGCAGAAACGTTAGTAGCCAAAATCATCCCATAGATAAAACGGAAAACACATCCGGCACAGCTCCCGTATCACTATGCAGCGTTACTCCCTGCGCTGCCAAATCCTCCATATACTGCAAAAGCGCCTCGTCCAACCGTTCCCCGGGCACCACCAAAGGAATCCCCGGCGGATACGCATATATATACTCCCCGCTGATTTTCCCTGCCGCACTACTGCGCGCCGCATTGCACCGACTTCCCCGTTTTGCAGCATATATGCCACAAATCCGCTGCGGCAAAGGAGGCGGCATGTATAAATCCGGTTCCCGCATTTCACAAATCTGGTCTATCTCATACAGTGCCTGAGCCAAGGCTCCGATTGTTTCCGAAGTATCTCCCGGACCGGTCATTGCCAAAACATATTGCGCCGCCGCCATTTCTACTTCTATATTATAGATTTCACGCAGCATTTCTGCAAGCTGCGGACCAGTTAAATTACAGAATCGGGTGCTCACAAGTATTTTGGATGGATCCCGTTTCCACTTCTGTTCAGCAGGTGTGTCTCCATACCCAAATACACATAATTTTGCAAGCGACGAAAATTTATATTTATTTTCCACAATTGCATGA
>BLMO01000038.1 GCA_011957885.1 Clostridiales bacterium | reverse complement strand
TGGATTACTCCATTGTACATAACGGAGAAATTTCCTCCTATGATGCAAACCGCTTTGAAGGTTCCCATGTTTTTACCGCTGGAGAAAACATACGCTCCGGGCATTTCCGTATTGATTTTCATAACGGTTCTTGCAACAAATTCCTTTTCGTCCAGCTGACGGGAGGCAAGAACGGATTTCAGCGGGGAAACGAAATACCGCCATATAATCGGTTCATCGGTGATTTCGGGAATTTTGCGGGTAGGGATGATTTCAGATTTTACAATTTCAAAATGTTCCTTTAAAAATACCTCGCAGCTTTTCCGTGTTGCACGTTCGTCAAAGAACATATGGAGTGCATAAAAATCTTTATATTCCGGATAGATTCCATATCCGGCAAAGCCGCCGCCCAGTCCATTGGAGCGGTCGTGCATCGGCTTCATAGCATTGGTGATCTTCTCACCGGACATTTTGTGTCCTTCCTTTGAAATGACGGCGGCAATCGCACATCCGGAAGGGATTCGCACCTGACCTTCTATTTTCATTGTGACACCTTTCCTTTCGGGAAAAATCATAAAGGCGCTCATTTCCACGCGGATAAAAAATATCCGTATCGATATGAACGCCTTTGCTCATTTGCAATTAGTATATACTATTTCCTGCGTTTTGTCAATAGAAAATATGAAATATTGATGCAAAATAATAATTTTTGCAGGAAATTAGGTAAAAATTGCGAAAAAGGGATTGACAAGTCCTTCCGGAGGGTGTATAATACAGCATGTAAAGGCAAGGGCGTCTTTGAGCAGCAGACTCAAGGACGTTTTTCTTTTGCAAAAACGCATAGCTTAATATGGTAAAAGGCAAAGACGTCTTTTGTGTGGGTTCGCACAGGAGGCGTTTTTGCTTTATTATAAAAAGGAGATCCGCGTGAAAATGGAGACCTCCTTGCTCCAAATATACTTTTTCACGCACAATTTGCGCCGGGGCGCAAATATCAGGAAAGGCAGGTTTTTATTATGGAAACTGTATCTGAGTATTTTGGGAGTTTGGTTTTTGATGACAGAGCGATGAAGGCAACGCTGTCCGCCAAGGTGTATCAATCGCTGAAAAAAACCATTGATGAAGGGGCGAAGCTGGATATCAGCGTTGCCAATGCTGTAGCTGCCGCTATGAAGGATTGGGCGGTTTCAAAAGGTGCCACTCATTATACCCACTGGTTCCAGCCGCTGACCGGTATCACGGCGGAAAAGCACGACAGCTTTATTTCTCCCTCTCCTGACGGCGGCGTGATCATGGAGTTTTCCGGAAAAGAACTGATCAAAGGCGAGCCGGACGCATCTTCTTTCCCGTCCGGCGGGCTGCGGGCGACCTTTGAAGCAAGAGGCTATACCGCATGGGATCCTACTTCTTATGCTTTTATTAAAGGAAAGACATTGTGCATCCCTACGGCCTTCTGTTCCTACGGCGGGGAAGCGCTGGATAAGAAAACGCCGCTGCTCCGTTCTATGGAAGCATTGAACAAGCAGGCGCTGCGGATTTTGCGGTTATTCGGCAATGATACGGTAAAATGTGTCCGTACTTCTGTTGGACCGGAGCAGGAATACTTCCTTATTACAAAGGAGATGTACGATCAGCGTCCCGACCTTCGATTCACCGGACGGACCCTGTTCGGAGCAAAATCCCCCAAGGGACAGGAAATGGACGACCACTATTTCGGTGTGATCAAACCGAGAGTTGCAGCGTTTATGGATGAATTGAACAATGAACTCTGGAAGCTGGGAATTCTTGCAAAGACGGAGCATAATGAAGTTGCTCCCGCTCAGCACGAGCTTGCGCCGATTTACACTACAACGAATATTGCAACCGATCACAATCAGCTGACTATGGAAATTATGCAGAAGGTAGCGGCAAAGCACGGATTGGTATGCCTGCTCCACGAAAAACCGTTTGCCGGAGTAAACGGAAGCGGCAAACATAACAACTGGTCGATTTCTACTGATTCAGGGGTGAACCTCCTGTCTCCCGGCGAAACGCCATATGAGAACGCACAATTTTTGCTCTTCCTGTGTGCTGTTATCAAGGCGGTAGACGACTATCAGGATTTGATGCGTATTTCCGTTGCTACTGCCGGAAACGATCACCGTCTCGGTGCAAATGAAGCGCCTCCGGCTGTTATGTCCATCTTCCTGGGTGATGAGCTGAATGCGGTGCTGGAGGCTATTGCAACAGGTCAGCCTTACAGCGGTTCGGAAAAGAAGCAGATGAAGTTGGGTGTGAACGTGCTTCCCCGATTTAATCGGGATACGACTGACAGAAACCGTACTTCTCCCTTTGCGTTTACTGGAAACAAGTTTGAATTCCGTATGCTTGGTTCTTCCAACAGTATTTCTTGCGCCAATATTATGTTGAACAGTGCAGTTGCGGAAAGCCTGAAAATCTATGCTGACCGTTTGGAAGGTGCAGCCGACTTTGAAACTGCACTCCACGAAATGATCCGCAAAACCATTCAGGATCATAAGAATATCATTTTCAACGGCAACGGATATGACGATGCGTGGATCAAAGAAGCGACAGAGAAGCGGGGACTTCTCAACTACCGCACTACGCCGGACTGCATGCCCCATCTGCTGGATCAGAAAAATGTTGACATGCTCACGTCCCACAAGGTTTTCTCCGAGGCAGAGCTGAAATCCAGATGCGATATTATGCTGGAGAATTACTGCAAGACAGTTCTGATTGAAGCCAACACGATGGTGGATATGGCTAAAACAGAGATTGCACCGGCTGTAGAAGCCTATACAATGGATGTAGCTAAGGCGGCCGCTGCGAAAAAAGCAATGGATGCAGATCTTGCTTGCGCATATGAAAGCGGATTGGTGAAGAAACTTTCTGTTCTGACCGATCGGATTGCCTTGCAGGCAGATGAGTTAGAAAAGGCAATCGTCGCATTGCATACGGCTGAGGATATTGAAGCTGAGTCCTATGCAATTCGCGATGTAGTTTTAGCACGGATGAGCGAATTGCGGGTTGCCTGCGACGAGGCGGAAACACTAACAGCAAAGAAATACTGGCCGTATCCTTCCTACGGTGATTTGCTGTTCGGCGTAAAATAATTTAATTTGGAGTTTAACATGCGATTTACAAAAATGCACGGTCTTGGAAATGACTATTTATATGTTTGGGGTGAAGCGGAAAATCCGGCGGAACTTTCTGTAAAACTGTCCGAACGGCACTTTGGTGCCGGTTCGGACGGAATGATCTGGATTTCCCCTTCGGATGTGGCTGACTTCAAAATGCGGATTTTTAATGCGGATGGCAGTGAAGCAAAAATGTCCGGCAATGGAATCCGCCGCGTTGGTAAGTATGCCTACGATAAAGGCT
>BLMO01000037.1 GCA_011957885.1 Clostridiales bacterium | reverse complement strand
TGCAAAATGATAGCACAACACACAACAATCCCCCAGTCTCCACTGCGTGGAGCCATGCCCCAGGGGTTCGTATCACGACCCCTGCACAAGGGGGCCCTTTTATGTGGGTACTGTGCGGGAGCTCCCTTTGCTGGGGAGCATTTTAGCTTGTATTTTGCCTTCTTTAGGGGGCGCTTGTTTATATTTACCGGAGCAGCGCCTGCACCAAAGCGGGCACCTTTGCATAATCCTCCTCATCAGGATTCCACAAGGATTTTACTTCTTCCTCCACTACGGCGAATCCGGCATCCGCCAACTTCTCCTTCAAAATCTTTACGCTTTCACCGCTCCATCCGTAGCATCCGAATGCAGCCGCTTTTTTATTTTTAAATTTCAGAGATTTAACAAACGCCAGCCACCCGGTGACCGTGCAGAGAATATCATTCCCCTCTGTAGGCGATCCCACAGCAATCGCCCGGGATTTAAAAATCTCCGTCATAACTTCTGTCTTGTCTGCCTTTGCCACATTGAATACCTTTACCACCGTATCCGGACTCTGACTGGAAATCTCCTTTGCAATGGCATGGGCAATTTTCGCAGTGCCATCCCACATAGTATCATAGCAAACGGTAATCTGATTTTCCTGATACGTATCCGCCCAAGCAGCATACTTTTCTACAATCTGCATGGGATTGTCTCTCCAGATTACGCCATGACTCGGTGCAATGATATCAATGGGCAAGCCCATTCCCACAATCTCCGGGATTTTTTTCGCAACAAGAGCCGCATAGGGGTGCAGAATATTTGCAAAATACTTCATCGCCTCGCTCATTAAAAGACACTGATTCGCCCTGTCGTTATACAGTTCCTCCACAGCAAAGTGCTGTCCGAACGCATCATTGGAAAACAAAATATTGTCCCCAGTCATATAGGTTGCCATGGAATCCGGCCAGTGCAGCATCCGCATTTCAATAAATACAAGCTGCTTTCCGCCGCCGATATCCAACGTGTCTCCGGTTTTGACTACATGAAAATTCCAGCCCCGTTTGCCATACTGCCCCTCAAGACTTTTCACTGCATTTGCTGTGCAGTAAATAGGCGTGTCCGGAATTTCGTCCATCAGCGCAGTCAATGCGCCGGAATGGTCGATCTCTCCATGATTTGCAATAATATAATCAATTTTGTTCAGATCTATTTCTTTTTTCAGATTTTCTACAAACTCAAACCGGTGGGGTGCCCAAACCGTGTCAATCAAAACGGTCTTTTCCTCTTCAATCAGATATGCATTCTGGCTGGAACCGTTTGCAATGGTATAATCCTCCCCGTGGAAGGTTTGCAGCTCCCAGTCAATATACCCTACCCAGCTTACATTGTTTTTGATGTTTCTCTTCATTTTCTATGTTCTTCCTTTCTTGATATGGATTTATAATCCGCACCGTCATTTTTTCCAGCTTCTTCTGCTGGTACATAACGGATATATGCTATATTTTCCCTTTCCGATACAGTTTTACACATATATGCGTATACCTGATCCCGCAAAATTGTCTTTCTCTCCCGAGGACCTGCCCCTTCTCCATATATAGGAGAACCGATATGTACCGTCATGCCCGGTTTTCTGTAAAATCGGAACAGTCCCCGCCGCCTTCGGTATGTCACTGTGGCAGCAACAACAGGCGCATCCAACCGGGCAGGATATGTAAACGATGTGTCTCCAAAAGGGCGGATGCCTGTATAATAGGGCCAGATGTGCGCTTCGGGAAAAATAGCGATACAACTGCCTTCCTCATACCGCCTGCGAATCACTTTTCTGTACCCCGGAAGGGCGGAAATCTTTGTGGGAATCGGCAAGCACCCAAGCAGCATCACCAAACGCTTCAGTCCCCGGATAGAAACCGCATCCGCACCTGCTACAGTATACACCCGTTTCGGAAAAGCTGCAAGGGGTATGATAAACACATCCAGCAGATGGGTATGATTACAATAGAAAAAATATCCGCCGGACGACAGTCCACGCAGCGCCTTCCGATTTTCAAACCGCATTCCAAGATACAATTTGCTGATTCCGTATACAATTGGGATCGCAACCAGATAATACAGCAGCCAGCTGCATATTTTCCAGGCGAGGGAATCCCGTATATATGGAAAATCCGCGCCTACCTCTTCTTTCTTTATTGCAGTTCCCGCGAAATCATCCTCAAGCAGATTTTTATATACAATGGTTTTACGCTTCTTTTTTCGCGGCATCGGCAAGCATCTCCTCCATCTGATCCATACACTGATCAAATGCAAACGCCTGCGCATATCCCAGATACTGCCTGCTGCATTCCTCCCGCTCCTCAGGATGCTCAATCCAGTAGTCGATACGCTCTGCAAGGCTTGCAGGATCATTCATCTTGAAAAGATTCTCCGGCGTCCGGGCGAAATATCGGGTTGCGCTTCGGGGAGAATCTGCGATCACGGGAACTTTTCCGCACGCAATCGCTTCCAGGCAGGCTATGGCTTCGATTTCAATTTCCGCAGGGTGAACGTACAAATCAGAGTAGTTGATTACGTCAACCAGTTCGCTGCGGGAATAAAATTCCATAATCGGCATGGATATACCAAGGCGCCGCGCGGCTTCCTCCAGATTTTTCCGCTGGGGACCTGTGCCTGCAAAAATCAGTTGAATCTGTTCCTTATGACGGGACAGCGCCGCAGCGCTTAGCAGCACCTTATGAGATTTTTCCCGGCTGTATCGCCCGGTAAACAAAATCACAAATTTATCCTGCAGCGCCGCAGGCTTCTGCACATCCTTTTTTACAAAGGAAGCGTTCACTCCGTTGGAAATAATATAATGATTGGTCGGACCTGCCGCACCTTCAAAGGTGTCACAGATAAACCGGGTAGGATAGTGGACACAGTCGCACCGTCTGTACAAAATCCGATAGAAGGTTTTATATACCCACCGGTTCACCCGGTCTGCATTCATCAGAAAAAAATGATTGGATAAATTTTCCGCCTGACAGTGATATCCTGCCGTGACAGGGATTCCTTTTGCCCAAGCAACTTTCGCTGCGGAAACACCAAGCCAGAAAGGAATCATAATATGCACCACATCCGCACCGTCGATGGACTGCTCCAAAATGCTGCGGACGGGACGCGCCAGAAGTACGCCATTTTTGGCAACGTATCCGTTCAGCGGTCCGAAATTGATGGAAGGAACGATGTGGTACCCTTCCTCTCCCGCATGCTTCGATCCGGTACACAGTGCGCGTACCGTATGACCCTTGGCCTGAAGGCTTCGTATTAAATTCATAGCGGCGATAGTGGTTCCGTTGTTTTCTTCTCCAAGCACGTCACAAACAACTGTTACCTTCAAATCAGTCACCTCAATTTCATATTCCGTCAAAAACCTTTGCCCTCAAAACGGCGGCAGCCTGCGCCGAATCCGTAATACCGGCAACTGCCTGCTCCATCGGGCAGGGACCGTCCCCTCTCCGGTTGATAATTGTATCGGTCAGCGTTTTATATTTGTATGCGATCCCTGCATCTTTTAAAACAGACACAGCGCCCTCACTCATCACTTCTCCGTACACTGCCTGCGCACCGCCGTATACTGCCAAAAAAGCCGCAGCACGTCCTACGATCCGATCCGCAACAGCGGCGCCCCTCAGGGCATTCTCATCCTCCGCCATCCAAAGAACCAGCGGACGGATTCCCTTTTCACGGGATATCTGCATGTCTTCTTCCGTGCGGTACAGCACACAGGTTGCTTCCCCCGTAAGGAATGCGACTGCCTTTTCTATAGTATTGCCCAAATTTTTCATACTTCAGTTACCCACATCTGTGGGGGGATCTCTTCAAACTGACGAACCGCCACCGTATACCGGCTGTCCCATGCCTCCTGCAGCAGCGCTTCTCTGTCCAAACGTGCCTCCTGCTGTTCCACCTTGGAAAGCTCCGGACGGGTTTTGGGATGCCGCGGGGTGAATACGGTACAGCAGTCCTCATAAGGCAGGATAGATGTGTCAAAGGTGCCGATCTGGCGGGCACGTTCTACAATTTCTTCTTTATCCAAGCCGATGCACGGGCGCAGTACAGGATAGCGTGCAACCGCATCTGTAACGCAGATCGCAGCCATTGTCTGACTTGCCACCTGTCCCAAACTTTCTCCTGTGATCAGGGCTTTGCATTCCTTTTCCTCCGCCACGCGGTTGGCAAGCTCCATCATGAACCGACGCAGCAGCAGCGTGAAATATTCTTCATCACAATTGTCCCGGAGCATTTCCTGTATATGGGTCAGAGAAATCACATGCACCCGGATTTCTCTGCAATACTCACACAGTTCATGCGCCAGCTCCAGCACCTTTTGCCGCGCTTGCTCGCTGGTGTAAGGATAGCTTTCAAAGTGAAGTGCGTCTATAAACAACCCACGCTTTGCCATCATATATCCTGCCACCGGGCTGTCGATTCCGCCGGACAAAAGAAGGAGTCCCTTCCCGCCGGATCCAAGGGGGATGCCGCCGGCGCCCCGCTCCTGACCTGCGTGGATATATGCCATTCTGTCCCGGATTTCCACCCGAACGGTAATTTCAGGGTGCGTCAAATCAACCTGCAATTCCGGCATTGCTTCCAGAATCTCACCGCCAACCTCGGCGGCTATTTCGGGACTTTTCAGGGGGAATAGCTTATCACTGCGCTTTGCTTCGCATCGGAAGGTTTTACATCCCCGCAGCTTAGCAGGCAGATATGCCCGGGCAGCTGCAAAAATCGCTTCCATATTTTTTTCACAGGCAGCAGCTCTGGTAACAGACGCAAAGCCGAAGACTTTTTTCACCTGCTCAAACATTTCATCCACATCCTCCCCGTCTGTCTGGGGTTCGATATAGACAGTAGACTGGGCGTAACGGATTTGAAAATCCCCCACATGTGCAGCACGGCGGCGCAGTTCCCGAAGCAGCTGACTTTCAAACCGGGAGCGGTTTGCTCCCTTTAAAATCAGTTCTCCATATTTACAAAGAATAACTTCCTTCATATCATATATCATTCCTCTCAAAATTTCCTTACGGTCTGCGGAGCATATACCCTTTGCCCCGCACCGATACTAGCACGCCGGGACCGGCGATGCGCTCCAATTTTCCCCGCAGATACGCCATGTATACCTGACAGGCATTGTTGTTTCCCTCGTTCCAAAGCAGCTGCGTCAGCTTCTGCTTAGAAACAATTTCACCGATGCTGTCCAGCAAAATCTGAAACAGGGCGTATTCCTTATCGGTCAG
>BLMO01000036.1 GCA_011957885.1 Clostridiales bacterium | reverse complement strand
GCCGTGTCATCCGTGCACTGAACGTATCAGAGCAACATGCAGCCCTGAATTCCGGGAATACGCACAGTCAGACCCTGCTCCCAATGATTGAAAACATGCTTGGACTTCTGGGAAAGAAACCGTCTGACATAGATTTGTATGTTTGCGCTGCGGGGCCGGGCTCCTTTACCGGCGTGCGCATCGGTGTGGCTACAGTGAAAGGATTGGCGGAGCCATTTGATGCGCCGTGTGTGCCGGTTTCTGCGTTAAAAGCATTGGCGCAGAATCTTGCCGGATACGAGGGGATTTTGTGTCCTGCAATGAATGCACGTCGGCAGCAGGTGTATACGGCATTGTTTGAATCCAACGGAATCGAAATCAACCGTCTTTGTGAGGATCAGGCGATGGTGGTGGAGGAATTAGCAGTTCGTTTGCAGGATATGAAAAAGCCTGTGTATTTTACGGGAGATGGATATGATCTGGTATCGGGTTTGACGGATCGGGTTACGCCTGAACGTCTGCGGTATCAAAGTGCAGCTTCTGTAGCGCTATGCGGGTACCAAACTTATATAAATGCCGATGACAAGACAAGTTATATGGCACAGGCGCTGCTGCCGACGTACCTGCGTAAGCCCCAGGCACAGCGGGAGCGGGAAGCGCGGATGCAGTGTGAAATTTAAAAGTATTGAAATGGAAAGAAAGGCATGGTTATTATATGAAAAAAATTGCAATCGCCTGTGATCACGGCGGATATCAGTTGAAGCTTGCTGTGATGCAGTATCTGGAAAAAGAGGGATATACATATAAGGATTTCGGGTGCGACAGTGAGGATGCTGTAGACTATCCGGACTATGGTGTGCCTGCATGTGAAGCGGTGGTTTCGGGAGAGTGCGAACGGGCGATTCTGATTTGCGGCACTGGGATTGGTATGAGTATGTGTGCAAATAAGGTGCGCGGAATTCGGGCTGCATGTTGCTCTGATACGTTCAGTGCACGGATGACACGGCTGCATAATGATGCGAATGCCCTTTGCATAGGAGGCCGCGTTGTCGGAGAGGGATTGGCGCTGGATTTGGTGGATTTGTTTTTAAAAACGGAATTTATGGGTTCGCATCACAGCGCGCGTATTGCAAAAGTGATGCAGATTGAGAATAAGTAAGATTATATAGGATAGAGAGCGTCTTTTCCGACAGGGAAAGACGCTTTTTTGTTGATGGGTAGAAGTAAAAGATAAAGGCTCTCATCAGTAAAAGAAAACTTTCATAGAGTACAAAGGCTCGCATGTATTAGGGCGCGCACACGGAGCCCCGCTGAAAAGGGTCGCATGTGCGGTGATTCGTTTTGCAAACCACTGGGGCATGTCGCGAAGCATTATATAGAAAAGGCCCCCTTGTGCAAAGGGGGCTGGCACAGCTTTGCCGTAACTGGGGGATTGTTAATCTATCATTTAGCAGGATTAATAAATCGACGATATGGCAGACAATCCCTCCGCTGCACCTGCGGCGCGCCACCTCCCTTTGCATAAGGGGGGAGGCATATGGAGTTTGATGAGCCTACGGCGTGCCATCTTCCTTTGCTGGCGAAGATTTAAACGGCTTGCCATGCAGAGATTCATTTTCCCCTTTTTTATGCATATATTATTAAGGTGCCAAATAATTACATATGCAGCCCCTGAAAACAATCCAGCGGCTATTTGAAATATTATAGAAAGTAAGGTGGATGACAATGCAGAAAATCCGAAGCGGCAGAGCACAGAGAAAAAACGAACAGCCGAATATACATAAAAAGAAGTTGGAAAATTCAGAAAGCAAATGCCGTGCTGCGGATGCGGCGGCAATTGTGTGTGCGGTGCTTTGCGCGGCTTCCCTGTGTATTTTTGGCGTAGGTAAAGATACTTCCTCAAAGGATGGTATTTACCAGGCTGCAGGAAGCAAGACTTTGGGAGCAATAACATACACGCCGCCGGAACAGTCGGATGAATGGAGCTTTTGGGATTACTTTGCAGATGTAATGGCTGGCGTGTTTGGATATAACGGTTGACAGGTGGAGTATGGCGGGAATTTTATTTTTTGCAGCTGCTTTGTGCATGTGTCCTGCTCCGGGATTGCTTTTGCTGGCGATTCTGATTCATGAATGCGGGCATTTGTTGTGTGCGCTTTTCTTGGATTGGCAGCGTCCGGATATCCGGTTCAGTCCTGCCGGGATTGTGCTCCAATATCCCGGTATGCATCCGCCGGGACAGGAGATTCTTGTATGTTTGGCAGGACCGGCAGTTAACTTTATAACTGCCGGAGTTTGTTTCTGGTGCATGAATTTCAGTGTTATAGGGGAAGGTGCTCTTTTTAATAAAATGATGTTTTTTTACTGCATTGGTCTTGGCGCAGTCAATTTGCTGCCTATTCAGGGAATGGACGGGGGCGGAATTCTCAGCGGCATATGCAGCCGATTGGTTCTTCCGGACCGTGCTTATCAGATTTGCAGGGCAGGATCCGTCCTGTCTGTTTTGTTTTTATGGGGAATCAATTTGTATATTCAAATGAAAATTGGATTTAATCTGTCTCTTTTTGCGGTCTCTCTTTATCTGACTGTCACTGTTTTGCCCCGCAGCGCATAATATTTAATATAGCAGCAGGCTGCATGTTAAATTGAACCGAGAGATTGCAGCCGATGCAATATTTTATATTTTCTGAGAAAGGCATGGTCATAAATATGAATGATCAAAGCGGAACCGGGTGGCTGCAGGTGCGTGTGGTTGAAGCCAACGGAGCTTTTGGCATCGAAGATGCCCAAGTGCTGATCTTTGGCTTTGATGAGGACGGGAGCGATTCAGGCGTTATTTATTCTCTGCGAACAGATTCATCTGGTTTGGCGCCTAAAGTTGCCCTTAGTGCACCATCAAAGACGCGGTCGCTTACCCCGGCAGACGACGGTGTTCCATATGCGTCTTACCATATTAAAGTATCTAAAGATAATTATAATAGCGTAGAAATTACAAATGTCCCGATTTTTGATGGGGTAACATCTCTGCAAAGAGTCAATCTTGTACCGGAGAAAATGTTTTCCGATATATCGCCGGGATATCCGAAAGAATTTGTCCAGATTTATGATGTACCGCCATCGGAGCTGCAGTCATGACAGAACAAAGATTACCGTTCATACCGAACGAAATTACAGTACATTTGGGATCGCCGGATTCCAACGCGCCAAACGTAACCGTTCCGTTTGCAGATTACATAAAAAACGTTGCGTCCAGTGAATTGTATCCTACATGGCCGGAAAATGCCCTGCGTGCCAATATTATTGCACAGGTTACCTTTGCGCTGAATCGTATTTTTACGGAATATTACAGATCCAGAGGGTACGATTTTGATATTACAAATTCCACCACAATAGATCAGGCGTTTGTAGAAAACAGAGACGTGTTTGAAAATATCAGCAATTTAGTGGATGAGCTGTTTAATGTTTATATCAAGCGGCAGGGAAGCGTAGAACCGATCTATTCACTGTACTGCGATGGAATCCGGGTGCAGTGTGAAGGAATGAGCCAATGGGGGTCTGTAGATCTTGCGGAGCAGGGATATACTCCGTATGAGATCCTGCAGTATTATTACGGGGACGATATCAATCTGAACTATAATACGCCTGCACAGGATATACAGGACAGTTATCCGGGGCGGATTCTTCGAGTTGGTTCCATTGGCAATGATGTGAATTTTATAGAAACGTGGCTGAACCGTATTTCAAAGAATTACCCGGCAATTCCCAAAATCACAGAATTGGGCGGGGTATATACGGAGCAGACAGCTGAGGCTGTAAAGCGTTTCCAACGTCGGTTTTCTCTCCCCACGTTCAATCGCACTCAAATGGCTTCTTCCAATATCTGCAAGACCGCTTAAAACCTCCTGCGACATACCTTTTTGCTGTCGAAAAAATGCAATTACCTTCCCAACCTTTATCGGATCCAGCATAGGAATATACATATCGTCACCTCTATGTTATTCTATGTCAAATCGTTTCATTTATTGAACACATATGTTGACAAATGAATACTTATGTGTTAAAATAATGAAAAACTGGGGAGAAAGCTTCCTTATTACTAATGATTTACCGTTATAAAACGGGGAAATGGAGAATGCATATGGACCATGCAGCAGAAATTCAATCGGAAAAAGCACAGGATACAAAATTTTGCAAACACTGCGGTTCGAAAATACTGGCAGATGCAGTTATCTGCACCGTGTGCGGGCGGCAAGTGGAAGAATTGAAGGGAGAACAAGCCCAGCCGAATATCGTCATCAACAACAGCAACGCTAACACGAATGTAAACGCAAACATTATTGGAGGCGCAGCCGGCAGAGCAAAAAACAAATGGGTTGCACTTTTACTCTGCTTCTTTCTTGGGGTTGTGGGCGGTCATAAATTTTATGAAGGGAAAGTCGGGCTTGGCATCCTGTATATTTTCACCGGCGGACTATTTGGCATAGGCGCAATTATAGATTTTATTGTAATTCTCACAAAACCGAATCCATATTATGTATAATACAAAAAAGAAGTTTCAATATGAAACTTCTTTTTTTATCATGCTAACTATTACGGCTGCATCCGGCGTTTTAATTCCAAATATTCAAGGGAATCCAAAATGTCCTTATACATATATAAGCTTCCCACTATCAAAAGCGGGCGGTGAATAGCACGGGAATTCTCCAATGCAATTTCCAAGGCATCCTCCATCCGTTCTACCGGTCTTGCAGGAATCCCCGCTTTGGCAAATACCACAGCATATTTATCAGCAGGCAGCGCCCGGGGATTTTCTGGAGCGACACAATATACATTTACCGCAATTTTTTGCAGTCGCCGAACGATGGCTGCATATTCCTTGTCCGCCATAACACCCGTTAATACATTTACTTTATTTGGGAACAGCTGCTCGATTGTTTCCGCCACAGCGTCTATTCCCTGAGGATTGTGTCCTCCATCAAAAATAACAAGCGGATCCCGCCGCAGAATCTCAAACCGCGCCGGCCAGTGCGCATGTTCAATCCCGGAATGAATATACGCTCCGGAAATTCCGACAACTCGTGCAGTCTCAATGGCGATCATAGCATTATGTGGCTGATATTTTCCAAGCAGCTTCATGGAATAAGGATCCTTCTCACCAACTATGGAAAACTGGGTTCCCTCCAGCGATACCGTTTCAATCCGCAGCTTTGAAAAATCGACCGGATACACGGGAGCATCCTCCAGCGCAGCTTTTTCGCGCACAACTTCCAGCACAGCCGCATCACTGCTTCCCAAAATAACCGGGCAGCCATGTTTTATAATCCCGGCTTTTTCTTTGGCAATCTCTGCAACCGTTTTCCCAAGCTGGGCAGTGTGATCCAATCCGATGCTGGTTATCACCGAAGCAACGGAGTTCTTAATAATATTGGTAGAATCCAGGCGACCGCCCATGCCGCATTCTAAAATAACGATTTGACACCGTTGCTTATAAAAGAACAAAAATGCCGCCGCTGTAATCAGCTCAAATTCTGTTGGCGGATCTTTCATACTTTCTGCAAGCGGGCGAATCTCTTCAATGATTTCTGTAAGCTGTCGGTCAGATATAGGTGTGCCGTTCACCGCCATCCGTTCATTGAACCGATACACATAGGGAGAAGTAAACATACCGGTCTGATAGCCGGCACGCCGGTAAATCTCTGCAAGCATAGAACAGACGGAGCCTTTTCCGTTGGTTCCCGCCACATGGATGAAGCTTAGCTTATCCTGCGGATTTCCCAGCAAGTCACACAGCACGCGAATCCGCTCCAGTCCCGGACGGCTGCCCCGCCAGGATATGGAGTGAATATATTGAATTGCCTCTTTGTATGTCATCATGACCGCATCGCTCCAACTACTTTGTTGATTCCCTTATTGCGCAACAGCACAAACAGGAAGAAAAATTCTACAATTCCAATACACAGATACAGGGGGATACGCGGCAAAAGCAGCGGAAGCGGCGTTCCGAAATACAGCATCATTCCCGCAGATTTGACAATCATGTTCCCCGTGATATGCGCCGCAGCCACACTGACAGCCAGCTGCAGGGTTCCCTGTTTCGGCAAAATCCACTTTGAAACTGCCCCGGCTGCAAATCCAACGATACCGGCGCCCAGCGTTAATATGGGATTCAACTGACCAAGTCCGTAGGTTACGGCAGTATTCAGGAAATCCGATGCAAGACCGGCCGCAAGACCAGCCCAAGGTCCGAACAGATACCCGGTTAAAATGAGGGGCAGATTTTCAAACGTAATCCGAATATACGGTGTTAAGGTGAAGGATTTGCATATGTAGGCAATCACAGTAGCGCATGCCGTCAGCAATGCTGCTGCACACAAAGCCCGAATGTTGACCCGTACATTCTTTTTTTCCGCAGACATAAATAAAGATACCTCCTTTACCCCGGCGTTCACGCGGCAGGGAAAGAAGGCACAACACAATAATTGTCCGTCTGACGAAGCCGTTCGAAGCGGGATGCAGAAACAGCACCGCAAGCATTGCTTTTCGTCCGTGTGTCA
>BLMO01000035.1 GCA_011957885.1 Clostridiales bacterium | reverse complement strand
ACTGTTGACAAAATAGATAACAATACCTATATTATCAGCGAAAAAATGCAATAGGTTTTCTCTAAAAAAATGCACTTGCCAGAAAAATGTAATAAAGACTTGCTCCTGGGGAGCAAGTCTTTATTATCACAAGCTTTAAAATCTTTTATTCCAGTCAGGATTTATGCTTCTCTCCGTTCTTATTACCGGACTCCATGTAGAGTATATGTCGTCTGCATAAAATATCCATTCCAGCTTCAGCAGCTGGGGTATAGTGGGGCGGGGAAATTTCACTGTGATTGTTTTATACTCTCTGCCAGCTTACTAAGCCGGGGATTTCCCAGCAAGCAGCAGACGAAGAGCGGTAATATCTGCAGGGGTAATACGTCCGTTTCCGTCTACATCACTTGCTGCTATGTTGACGGACGTATCCGGAGGGAGCTTGCCGGCGATATACAGACGCAGCAGTGTGACGTCTGCTGGGGTGATCCTGCCATCGCCATTTGCATCTCCGATTTTTACAGCAGGTGCACCGCATACCGTACATGTACCGTTTACAAAGGTGTGTCCGGTGGCGGGAATGGTTGCCGTATAGGTATGACCGCACAGCTTGCAGGTGTAAATATTGCTTCCGTCGGTTGTGCAGTTTGCGGGGATGGCGGCGCACTCGTATTCGTGGGCACAGTTGGAACGTTCGAGGGTATCGCCAAGGGCTTTGCGGACGTTGTAATATTCTTCTGCATTTGTAGAATAATGTACCATTCCGGTTGTGAGCCGATCAATGAAAGGATCTGTACCGGCTGTGCCGGAGACTTCCCGCAGCATGGTAAGCATCTGATAATCTTCAATACCGTCCCGCATCGCTTCCATTCGAAGGCTGCCTACCGGACCATCCAGTCCATATTTTGTTCCCGGATACAGCAGGATAGATTCGCCGTGGGCATTGGGATATGCTGCGTTCGATACGTTGTTTGCATAGGGATCTGCTGTATCGCCGAGCCAGAAATTTACGAAATTATAGAGGAATCCTTCCACATTGTTGTCAAATTGCTGCCAGAACAAAATCCGCTGTGCGGTTCCGTCTGTCTGCATGTAATAGTTGATATACGGCGCTTCCACATCCCATGAGATAAACCACCAGACTTTTTGCCCGTTTTTATGCTTTTCAGCCATGCGATCACGGAAGGTACCGTATACAGCATCCCATTTTTCCGGCTGCATGATTTTCGCGCCAGGAACGCTTAGCTCCTCCTTGCCAGTATAAGCAAAGGTTTTGGAGCACCACAGATTGACAAAATCACTGTAATACTCGATTTGGTCAATTGTGTCTCCCGATTCTGTTGGGTAGTCGATATCATTGATATATGTAGAGATAAACCAGAAGGGGGCTGCCGCGTAATCGGGAGCATAAGAGGACACGGCATTTGCAATTTTATCATAATGGGTTTTCAGCGCATCC
>BLMO01000034.1 GCA_011957885.1 Clostridiales bacterium | reverse complement strand
AACCTTTACAGATTCGGTAATCAAGCTTAAAATTTCTATGAATCGTTTCCCATTTTGTATCACGGGAAAGTCTGATGGTTTGTATATCCTCATCTGTCAGATGTTTGAATCGTCCCTGCTTTTTCAAGTAGGTTTCCACATCGGCAAATTCTTTTGGCTTGTGATTCAGCGTAAACTCGCCGTTTTCGTATTCGGCAAGATACCAAAGCCCACAATCTACCACCTCTTTTGCAATCTCCACCGTTTCATCCGTGGCGATTCCCCAACCGGTAGGACAGGGCGCAATAATGTGGATATATTTCGTTCCTTTGATTTTCGACGCTTTTTCCACCTTGCGCATAAAGTCGGGCAGATAGCCGATGCTTGCAGTGGCTGCATAGGGAATACCGTGGGCGGCGACAATCTCAAACATATTTTTCTTCTGCTTCAGATTTCCGCGAATATTCTTTCCCGCAGGCGTTGTCGTCGTTTTCGCACCGAACGGAGTCAACGAGCTTTTCTGAATGCCGGTGTTCATATATGCCTCGTTGTCGTAGCAGATATACAGGATATCGTCGTTACGGTCGATGGCGCCGGACAATGCCTGCAAGCCGATATCTGCTGTTCCACCGTCTCCGGCAAATCCAACTGCGTGGAAATCATTAATTCCCTGTGCCCGGAGTCCCGCTTCTATACCTGTCAGCATGGATGCGGTTCCGGCAAAGGTGGAAATGATTGCGTTATTTCCGAAACATAGCTGCGGGAAGTTAAATCCTACTGCCGACATACATCCGGCAGGAAGAACGGAAATGGAGCGTTCCCCCAACACCTTTAAGGCAATCCTCACGGCAAGACTGCCTCCGCATCCCGCGCATGCCTTGTGACCGTAGAAAAACTCGTCTTCATTCAGTGTTTTTGCGGTTATGCTCATTCTTCCTCGCCTCCGATTCCTATAAAACTGACCTTCGTTTGCTCCTGCTTCAATTCTTCAAATATTGTTTCGATTTCGTTGACAAAGATGTTTCTGCCTCCAAGTCCGCCGATATAATTGGATACCGGCAAAGCCAATCCCGCTTTTTGCAGGGCGGAATTTACATTGGTATACACCGTACCTTCATTTCCGAAGGAAATATCCTTTTCTAAAACTGCAATAGCTTTTGCATTCCGTGCAGCAGAAGCTATCTCTTCATTTGGAAAAGGCCGTAGATACCGGATGCGAAGAAGCCCCACCTTTTCGCCCTGTTCTCTAAGCTTATCCACAGTTTCTCTCACAAGTCCCGCAATACTGCCAAGGGTAATGAGAATATAGTCCGCGTCCTCTGTGCGATAGCTTTCGGTAAGCCCCGTATATCTTCTTCCAAAGATTTCAGCGAATCTGTCCTCTGCTTCTGAAATTGCTTTTGTAGCATTCAAAAGACCGATATGCTCCTTATATTTAAAAGCGGTATTGTGCGCAGGTCCTGCGGAAAATCCGAGGTTACGGGGATGGGCAAGATCAAGCTTGTTCTCCGTCTCAAATTTCGGCAGAAATGCGTCCGCCTGTTCCTGTGTGGGAACATCCACAACCTCGTAAGTGTGCGTCAGTACAAAGCCGTCGAGATTTGCCATAAACGGTGTGGACACTTCCTTTTTCTCTGCTATGTAATAACTCATCAGCGCAAGATCAAGCGCTTCCTGAGCGTCTAAAGCATACGCCTGTATCCATCCGCAGTCAAGTTGAGATATGGAATCCCGCTGATCACCGTAAATATTCCACGGGAGCGCTGTAGAGCGGTTGGCGTTCATCATTACAATTGGAAACCGCCCGCCGGACGCATAGGTCAGGCATTCCGCCATATATAGAAGTCCTTGTGAAGATGTGGCGGTAAAAGCTCTTGCGCCTACTGCCGACGCGCCCATAGCGCAGGACAGCGCTGAATGTTCCGATTCCACATGGATAAACTCCGACACGAGGCTTCCGTCTTCCACCATTTCGGAAAGGCGTTCCACAACAATCGTCTGCGGCGTAATAGGATAAGCGGATATTACCTGCGGTCTTGCCAGGCGGATTCCTTCGGCAAACGCTTCATTGCCTGATAAAAATTTTTTCGCCATTATTTTTCCGCCTCCATTTCGATTGCGCCGGGCTTGCAGATTTTCTTACAAATTCCGCACCCTTTGCAGAAGTCATAGTCGATTGATACCTTGCCGCCATCCTTAAATATGACACCATCCGGGCAATACAGATAGCACCTTAGACAGCCCACGCATTTTTCTTTGTCAATATTCGGTCGGATATTTCGCCAGCCGGCATTTTTCGTCACCAAATATCCGGCTTCATAAGCGGTTGTGTCCGGGATCTCCGACAGCTTTTCCGGCGCTTTGTCTCTCAAATACGGTTTCATCTGTCCTTCCCCCTCTTGATTTCTTCAGCGGCAGCTCTGACTGCTTCAATGTTTTTATCATGCAGCTTCCGGGGCATAGTCTGACGAATTGCCTGCTCAATATTTTCAAGCGAAACGCCGTTATATACTGCGGCAAAAGCGCCTAACATAATGGTATTGGTAATCGGCAGTTTCAATATTTCCGCTGCCAGCTTATCTCCGTCCAATGCGATGACACGGCTATCTGATACAGGATGTTTTGTATTTAGAAGGATTCTTCCATCCGGCTTCAATTCTTCAAACGCCTGATCGAAAAAAAGCGTGTCGTCAAGAAAAATGCTGAAATCCGCTTTTTCCACCTCACTGCGGTTGCCGATCGGTTTTACATCCAGTTTCGTAAACGCCCGTATCGGCGCTCCCCGGCGTTCGGGACCGAAGGACGGAAATGCTAACGCATAACTGTTATCATCCCTCAGCGTGAATGCGGCTCCGAGCAGCCTTGCCGCTGTAAAAGCGCCCTGACCGCCTCTTCCGTGCCATAATATTTCAGTCATAAGCTCCTCCTTTATCGCTTCCATCGCAGCAGATACTGCTGTAATTTATTAAACAGGAACGATATTGCAACCACTACAATACCGATTACAAGGATTCCGACAATCGTTCGGGTGTAGTCGCCGAAATCAGAATAGTTTTTGACATAATATCCAAGTCCGTCTCTGGCACCGATCATCTCAGCCGAGGTGAGCAGAATAAAGGAAACGGTAAGTCCCTGATTGCATCCGATGAAAATCTGCGGCAGCGCCGAGGGAAGAATCACGGAAAAACAGCATGGTGAACCTGCCCACATTCAGTACCTTTGCAGAATCGATTACCTTTTTCTCTACATTCAGCACACCGCTCATGGTACTTGCAAGAATCGGCCAAAACGCCGCAAGAAAGATAACAAATACCGAAACGCTTCGGAAAGTGGGCAGCAGCGCAATCCCATAAGGGATATATACAATCGGTGGAATCGCACTCAAAAATTTTGCTATGTATGTCGCCGCACTGCCAAGCCGTGCGCTCCAGCCGATAAACAGCCCCGCAGGGATAGCTACGACAGCTGCGAGCAAATATCCCTGAATGATAATACCCAGTGAGCTGCGAATGTTAATAAGGATTTTATCGATATCCTCAATAAACTGATAAAATACTCTGCCGGGAGGCGGAAACAGCGATTCTTTGAGTAGATTCAGCTTTGCCGTGGCAAGCGTCCAAAGAAACAAAAGTGCAAACAAAAAACCTACTATATCAAGAAACAGACTGAGTCCCTGCGGCTTTTTAATGAAGGCCGATGCGATCAGCACAAGCACCTCCACACCTGCCGCAAACCATAAAACATAAGACGTTTCCGGATTTTTTGTAATCTTGTCGGGCAGAAACTGCACAGCAATCAGACAGAGAAACAGCAGATTTGTGATTCTAAAATATCTTTGTTTCAGCGTCATCACAATACCACCTCGCTTCCACCAATCTTGTCTGCAATATCGCTGTAGAACAGTGACAGCAGCTCGTTCCGGAATTCTCCATACTCTCTCGTCTGCACCAACTCCGCACGGTTTCTCGGACGCGCAAACGGCACCGGAATTTCTTTGCCTACTCTTCCGGGGCGGCTTGACATCATGATAATACGGTCGGAGAGCAGGATCGCCTCGTCGATATCGTGGGTTACAAACAGTACGGTCTTCTTTTCCTGCGTGCCGTCGCCTTCCCATAACTCCAGCAGAAGCTCCTGAAGAATCGTCCGATTTTTTGCATCGATTGCACCGAACGGCTCATCCATCAGGAGAATATCCGTATCCATGGCAAGAGCCCTTGCAATCGCCGCTCTCTGCTGCATACCGCCGGAGAGCTGCGATGGATATTTGTTTTTGAATTCTTCAAGACCTACTTTGTCAAGAAATTCGTCGGCAATTTTCAATCTCTCAGATTTCGGCAGATTTTTCCTGATCTGCTTTACGCCGAACGCCACATTCTTTCTTGCCGTCATCCATGGGAACAGGGAGTAATGCTGAAATACCACGCCCCTGTCGAAGCCTGTGCCCTGCACCGGCTTGCCGTCTATCAGGATAGAACCCTGCGTCGGAGAGTTGATACCTTCCAGAATACTGAGCAGGGTGCTTTTGCCGCAGCCGCTGGATCCGATCACGCTGACAAACTCTCCGGCTTCCACAGAAAAGGATACGTCCCGAAGCGCTGTGAAGCGTTTGTTTTTCTCTGTGTAATCTACCGTTACATTTTGAATTTCAATTTTGCTCAAATCAATCTCACCTCACAATTTTGCGCTGAACAGTATCTGCGGAAGGTACAGAAACTTATTCATACTGATCGAAATGCTCTTTCAGTTTCTTGTAAACGGAATCATCGGGGTTCTCTTTCAGAATGCTGTCTAGGGCATTCTTATAAATCTCTGTATTATAAAGCTTCTCAATATCGTAATCGGTGGTATAACCGAGATCGACAATTGTCTGTTTCAGCGCAACTGTTCCTTTTTTATCCGGATCGGGAATGGAAGAGCCGTATCCGCCGTAAACCTCAGTCCTGATGTAGGCCTCATCAATATCAATGTACTTCTTAACGTCCTTAACGGTACCGTCTTCATTTTCCTGCGTGAACTTGTACGCCTTGATCAATGCACGCTCAAAAGCGTTGTAGGAAGCGGGATACTCGCTGAGAGCCTTTGTTGCGGCTACCTGGCGGCAGCAGGGCTGATTTTTCAGAGCCTCCTCTTCTGAGCAGCGGTAAACGATTTGGTATCCCTGTCCCTCGGTAAGAGACGCATAGGGGGAATATACAGAGGCAGCGTCAATGGTACTGTTCTGCAGTGCGGCATATGCGTCTTTCTGACTGTCAAAATAGACGATGTTTACCTTGTCCGCGCCCTCTCCAATTTCGATTTCCGCATTTTTCAAGAGGATTTGCAGCTCAGCGTCCTGAACGCTGTTCTTCACCGACGCTACATTTCTTCCTTTCAGAATGCTGATATCCCAGTCGCTTTTACCTTCCGTAAACTCAGGCTTAATAACATAGCCGTGACCGTTGGTCATTGCCCCACCGAAAATCGTCAGATCGTGTCCTTTGCTTTGGAAAGTCAAGGTAGGCACGGAGCCGATGAACGCCACATCCAGCTTGCCGGATTCCAGACCGGAGGAAAGCTCGGCAGCACTGGAAAACTGTGTGAGCGTAACATTCAATCCTTCGTCCTCAAAATATCCTTCCTCTTTCGCGACAAACGCGAGCAGATGCGCTGTTGAGTTTAGATATCCGATGTTAAACTCTGTTTTTTCAAGCTTCTCATCCGGATTTTTGGGTTCGTTTGAGTTTGAGCATGCTGTAAACGGCAGCAAAAGTATCAGGACAAGGACGCCTGCAAGTATTGATTTTTTCATGGTAAAATTCCTTTCGTTCTGTAATCTATGAGTTGATTTTTTATTCCCCGCAGCAATCCGGATCGCCGTCTGAATTATCGCATCCGGAAAAGGAAGAAATATCAGTATAGCTAAAAACCAGATCCATCGTTTTTTTCAAGATAGCAACCTTATGCACAAGTTAAAATTAACATAAAAATACGGAAGCCTTCGATCAGCGGCTTCCGAGAGATCTGGAATCATCCGATACCGTATAACGGTTCAGTTCATCGCATTCGCCGCGCACAACATCGAATGATACAGCAATCTCCCGGCAGCACCATACACATGCACATATTCGCGGTTTTATTTTTGATTGTACTCATGATTGGCTGCCTCCTTTTCTTTTTATGGCTATAGTATACATCATAATCTTTTATTTGTCCAATATCATATAGGTATAATAGGCAATAGGAAACGCCTATAACCCGGCGTACCGGATTGTTATAGGCGTGAAATATATTTCTTTATTTTGGGGGATTCAAATACTTTTCTATTTCCTGAATATACAGATTTCCCATATTGCTGAGAATCTGATTCTTTTTAACGATATACCCTATCTCCATCTGCCCGCCGGAGAAATCCCCCCCTGTTTCAAAGGGAACGGCAATATAATCCGACCCGTTTAATTCTTCGCAGATAATGCCCGAGCAGAGCGTATATCCGTTCAGACCGACCATTAAATTCAGCATTGTCGCACGATCTGCTGCTTTAACAGTACGGGGATATTCGTTTGTACTGAGAATTTCTTCGGCAAAATAAAAGGAACTACTCGCGCCTTGCTCAAACGAAAGGCAAGGATACTCACAAAGCTGTTCTATGCGGATTGAAGACTCGCCGGCAAGCGGATGTCCTTTCCACAGATAAACATATGCCCGACAATCTATCAGTTTGTGAAATTCCAGATCGTTTGATCTGAGAAGCTTCAGAATTGCGTTTCGGTTAAAATCGCTGAGATAAAGAATGCCGATTTCGCTTTTCAATGTCGCAACATCTTCAATTACCTCGAGCGTCTTGGTTTCTCTGATTGCAAATTCATATTCAGCTGTATTAAACTGTTTGACCATTTCAACAAACGCTTTGACGGCAAACGAATAATGCTGCGCGGAAACCCCGAATTTTTTCTTTCGTTTTCCGGACGCCCCGTATTTCTCCAAAAGTGTTTCGTATTGATGATATACCTGCCTTGCATATGCGATAAATTCCTCGCCATCACTAGTGAGCGTTACGCCGCGACCGCTGCGATGAAAGATCGTAATTCCAAGTTCATTCTCCAAATAACGAATTGCTTCACTTAGGGAGGGCTGCGCCACATATAAGATTTCCGCCGCCTTATTAAGCGATCCCGTTTCGGATATCGTAATTGCATAATGGAGTTGCTGTAAGGTCATCGTGTAATCTCCCCCTCGTTTAAGAATTAATTTTCATAGTGCATTCGTTACCTTATCATTGACAGCATTCATTTTATTTATATCATATAATATATATGTGTTTAATATGCTTTATTATATCAAAAAATCGGAAAGTTGTCAATATGGGCGAAACACGCACAAAAAAATAAATTTGAATGCCGGCTCTTGAAAACCTATTAAATATATGTTATTATAGGGTTATGAATTTTGCGAGGTGAATGGATATGAAAATTTCTACAAAAGGGCGCTATGCGCTTCGGATGCTGCTGGATTTGGCAGAGCACCAGAACTGCGGATTTATCGCTCTCAAAGATATTGCAGAGCGTCAGAATATATCTAAAAAATATTTGGAACAGATTATTCCCATCTTTAATAAATCCGGCATTCTGAAAACAACCCGCGGTTCGCAGGGCGGTTACCAGTTATCCAAGACCCCGGACAAATACACGGTGGGGGATATACTTCGTCTAACAGAAGGCTCTTTGTCTCCGATTTCATGTGCGGAAGAAGAGCCTGCAGAGTGTGAACGCAGCGGTGACTGCGCCATGCTGCCCGTATGGCAGGGTCTTTATAAAGTGATCAACGAATATCTTGACGGAATCACATTGCAGAATATACTGGATCAGCAAAGAGAACGGTATATGAACGATTATGTGATTTAAAATTACAAATCACTTGATTACTGAACAAACAAAGAGCTTTCCGTTATAGAAGCAACTGTAAACGGACTATGTAAGGCAAAAGAGGAAACAGAGGAATAAGCCCCTCTGTTTCCTCTTTTTATCTTAACAAGGGCATATTCCCCGTCAACTTGTTAATCAGCTTTTTATTGCCGCAGATTGCGATGCCGATATAATTCAATTTGCCCTCTGCGGTGTTCGCCATTTTATGGATGAACTCATCGTAAGTCTTACACCCCCTTGCCAAATCAGAAAAATCAACAACCGTAAGTTCCGCAAATCCGGGCTCAAACAGTTTTGTTCTGAGGTTTTTCAGTATCTGGGTATTTCCTTTTAATATTGGTACGGGAAACTGTATAATTCCCATGTGGGGATTGCCTTCTGAATCAAGCACATCATTTCCAACAACATCGGGCATTTTCATTCCCATTGTGATGCCGAGGACAGCGGCGGTATTGGCGATAATCCCAAGCGGTAAATTTTCATCAACCACAATTACACATTTTTCATTCTCTACATTCATTCTGTTTTCCTCTTTTCTTAAATTGTAATTTGCTTTCCGAAAGAAACAAGCCGATTAAGGTAAGCTCTATTCCCATCGCAGCCATCGGTGGGATTTCTTCCTTTAACACAATAATGGAGGAAGTGGCGGTTAACAAAGCAAAGGACTGATGCACCCAGACCTAAATAATCAGAGCCGTGATATGCCCTGTGGTAGCTTTTTTATTCATGATTCTTGCCGCCCTCCTTGAAAATGCGTCCGTATGCGGCAGGCGACAATCCGATAAACATATGAAAAAAATTTGAAAAGTGGCTCTGGTCTGAAAAGCCTGTCTGTATAGCGGCAGAGGTCGCAGATACGCCGTTCTCCAGCAGTTTCTTTGCTTTGCCTATCCGAATCGTTTGAAGATACCTATATGGCGTAACTCCCTTTGATCCCACAAACGCACGAAGCAATGTTGATTTACTAAGTGCACTATATTTACATAATTCGTCCAATGTGATATGCTCTGCAAAATGTTCTGACATAAATATGCAGGCACGCTCTATTTCTTCGCTGCACTCCGGAATACAATTCCGGAAGGGTTGTCCGTATTGCCCGATAAGTAATGAAATAAGGAGCAGGAGCATTTCTTCCTTTTCAAATTCTTCCCCACCGTTCATAATCATCTGATGCAAAGAATGGAGATAATGATTCAGCTCGTCATTTTTAATGACATTTTCCGAAAAAACAAGCAATTCCCTTTGTCCGGTTAGTTCTTCTGCGAGTGTCAGCATCGTTTCTTTTGGGATATTCAAACCTCTGTAATCAAGCGTTCCGCCGTCGCATTGGACACAACTGTGGTTATCGTTTGGATTAAACAAAAGAATATTTCCCCCGCCTATCGTATATTCTTTATTTTTGCAGGATAAGCAGCGTGTTCCTGCTTCTATAAAGCCAATCACATAATAGTCATGAAAGTGATTCGGGAATGGCTGTACGATTCCCTCAAAGCGATATGCTTCAAGGTGTAAATCGTCATCATAACAGACTGTCCGTATTTCTTTTTGCATGATAACCCCTCCCCTTGCTCTATATTATACTCAATATGCTTACCAATTTCTTGTATGATATCTTCATTTTGAAAAATATAAACATAGAACAGGCAGAGGAATACACCCTTTGCCTGTTCTTTTCATTACAATATAATGGTTATCTAATCAGAACATCAACCCCATTCATATAGATTTCTGCCCTAGGGTCAACGCTGTTGAAAAGAAAAGCCATGAATAGCTTTCTCCTACAGCAAACTATTTCAAAGCATCCTTCATAGACTTTACATATTGACCGATATACTTCGGGGCTTCCTTGCCATGCTTTTCAAGCAGCTTGACAATAGCCGAACCGACGATAGCACCATCGGAGATATCCGCCATTTTCTTTGCCTGCTCCGGTGTGGAGATGCCGAAGCCGATTGCACAAGGAATATTGGTGTTTTCTCGAACTACTTTAACAATAGAAGCGAGATCGGTCTTGATTTCACTTCTTGCGCCGGTTACACCGAGGCTTGAAACGATATAAAGAAACCCCTCTGCTTCCTTCGCAATCATTGCAATACGGTTTTCAGAGGTCGGCGCGATCAGCGAAATCAGGGCAACATCGTATGTTTGACAAATCGGCTGAAATTCCATCTTTTCCTCAAACGGCAAATCAGGCAGGATTAGACCGTCGATTCCAATATCCTTACAGGCAGAAATAAACTTTTCTGCACCGTAAGAGAATACTACATTTGCATAGGTCATGAACACCATCGGAACGGTCACATCACGGCGCAGTTCTTTCACAAAATCAAAAATCCTATCGGTCGTCACGCCGCCCTTCAGCGCGCGGATATTCGCTCCCTGAATGACAGGTCCTTCAGCAGTCGGATCGGAAAAAGGAATACCAAGCTCGATGAGATCCGCTCCGTTTTCCGCGGCGGCACGGACAGCCGCTGCAGTCGTTTCCAGATCGGGATCGCCACAGGTGATGAAAGCAATAAATGCCTTGCCGTTTTCAAACGCTTTTCTGATATTACTCATGAATATCCTCCCCTCTGTAGCGGGCAATGGCAGCGCAGTCCTTATCGCCTCTGCCGGAAATGGTAATCACAATGATTTTGTCCTTATCCATAGTCGGCGCAAGCTTCATCGCATGAGCAACCGCATGTGCCGATTCAATCGCAGGAATGATTCCCTCGGTTCTTGAAAGATACTCAAAGGCATTCACGGCCTCATCGTCCGTCACGGGAACATATTCCGCTCTGCCGATATCGTGCAGATGCGCATGCTCCGGTCCTACACCGGGATAGTCCAATCCTGCGGAAATGGAGTAAACGGGCGCGATCTGCCCGTATTCATCCTGACAGAAATAAGACTTCATGCCGTGGAAGATGCCCACTCTGCCGGTGTTGACAGTAGCAGCAGTCTCAAAGGTGCCGATTCCTCTTCCGGCTGCTTCACAGCCAATCAAGCGTACACCCTCATCACCGATGAAATGATAAAAGCTGCCGATTGCATTGGAGCCGCCGCCCACGCAGGCAAGCACAACATCGGGCAGTCTGCTTTCCTTTTCCCATATCTGTTCTTTGATTTCCTTTGAGATAACCGACTGAAAATCGCGAACAATCGTCGGGAACGGATGCGGTCCCATAACCGATCCGAGACAGTAATGGGTGTCACTGATGCGAGATGTCCACTCGCGCATAGCCTCCGATACGGCGTCTTTGAGCGTTGCCGTTCCCGATTTCACAGGGATCACCTCCGCCCCGAGCAGGCGCATGCGGTATACGTTAAGCGCCTGACGGATAGTATCTTGTTCCCCCATAAATACCACACACTCCATGCCCATCAGTGCGGCGGCGGTAGCTGTGGCGACGCCATGCTGTCCTGCGCCTGTCTCAGCAATCAGTCGGGTTTTGCCCATCTTTTTTGCAAGCAGCGCCTGCCCCAGTACATTATTGATTTTGTGTGAGCCGGTGTGATTCAGATCCTCCCGCTTGAGATAGATTTTCGCGCCGCCGAGATCCTTCGTCATTTTTTCAGCGTAGTACAGCCCTGACGGTCTGCCTGCGTATTCGTTCAGCAGATAGCTAAGTTCTCTGTTAAATTCGGAATCATTTTTATAATAATTATACGCTTTCTCCAGCTCGATTACTGCATTCATCAGCGTTTCGGGGATATACTGTCCGCCGTGAATGCCGAAGCGTCCGTTTTGATTGGTCATTTCTTATCTTCCTTTCCTGACGGCATTTACAAAAGCCGTCATCTTTATTTTGTCTTTAAAGCCGTGGGTCTCAATACCGGAACTTACATCCGCTGCGTAAGGTTTTAACACTGCAATCGCCGCTTCAGCATTTTCCGGAGAAAGTCCGCCTGCGAGAAAATACGGTCTTTTTATATTCCGTAACAGCGACCAGTCAAACACCGTGCCCGTACCCGCGCCGGAATCAAGAAGGATATAGTCCGCTCCGCTTTTTTCAGCTTCGGACACATCCTTTTCCGATGCTATACGAAAAGCCTTAATAATCGGCTTTTCTGTCAATTCACGCAGTTCTTCTATATATTTTTCATCCGCGGCGAATGAGCTGAAGCCGGAATATATCGGTTTTGTGTTCGCTCCGGAAAGCAAGCGTTATGTCGCTTTGGAGCAAGCCGCCGCGCTGAAAAAACTGCTTGATCCCGATGTTCAGGCGGTCGGTGTGTTTGTAAACGAATCTCCCGAAACAGTCGCGTATCTGTTAGACGGCGGCATAATCGATATTGCTCAGCTGCACGGCGCCGAGGAT
>BLMO01000033.1 GCA_011957885.1 Clostridiales bacterium | reverse complement strand
CCCGTACTCACGGCACTTCACGCGCTGTTCCTTACTCTTCAAATTTGATTGATGATCCGTTTTAACAGATCATATATGCATATTATATCGAAAGCAGACGAAATTGTCAATCAGTAAATTATAAAATACAGGTTCTTGACATGCATCATACAAATATGATACAATAGGAAAGTAAAATAATATGCGGGCGTGGCGGAATTGGCAGACGCGCTGGATTTAGGATCCAGTGGGCTTCCCGTGCAGGTTCAAGTCCTGTCGCCCGCACCAAGTCGGAGTGTCCTTATAGGATCTGAGAATCCTTGTAAGGACACTCGTTTTTGTTTAATAATGAACATCGCCTATAAAAAGCATCTTCAGGAAAATTATGCCATTCGGAGTGTCAATTCAATGCTTGCAAGAATCAACAGCTTGTTTTCATTTTCAGATTGGCACAAACTGAAAGTGAAATCAATGAAGCCAAAAACTGCTGAACTGTGTAAATCCATCTTTTAATGAATCAGATATGGGAATATTACAACCAAGACTAGGTCAAAGTCTGACGGCAATCGCAAAGCTTGCTCCTGATACGGCGATGGGAGAAGCGCTGTCTATTCACTATTCAGGCGGCAGCGGTTTATTCTCCGATGTGAACGATTTCATGGCTGATCTCCTTTCGATTTGATAAATTTCCGAGTCCTTTGGCGGCATAATAGCCGATGCAAACCCACAATCCCATCATAGTGATATACTCTGGAAATACCGCAATTGCGTTCTTCTCAATGTCGAAGAAAGCAAACGCATTTTGAAGGAACATGTAGGAGAAGAGGTCGGCTCTGATAAAGCAGAAAGCACCGTATCCGGCAATCGCTGCGGCAAACAAACGTAAAATCTACACGAGAGCAAGCAATTTTTCCCCGCCTGTCAGTTTACGAAACATGCCGATGATCATACCCCAATGAAGCCCAAGATGCAGACTTATCAGAACAAAGCCCCAATAAGAGCCTGCGAGATGCATCACTCTTGCCAGTGCCATTCCTCTGTTTATAGGAAGAAAAGCAAACAGGTGCCGGGACATTACAATTCCGCTGTAGCCGAGGGACAGAAGGGCAGCTAAAACCACCAAGTTCAGAATCGTTCCGAGGATCCGCACCGGCTTATACTTTCCATGGAATAGATTTTTGTACCACTTGATATTCAGAATGTTGTGCGCAATAAACAATACAAGCATTGCTGCACCGAACCACTCATGCAGTGTCTCTCCGACAACCTGATACGCCATAAGCAGGAGCAAAAGGACGGTCATCAGAAAATCAATTCCTATTTTTATTTTCATTTTTGGTTTCATGGTAAACCACCTCACCCGGCAAATGACAGAGTGCGAGATATCCAACACTCTGTCATATATTTACTGTGCAGTGATATCGAGTCCAAGTTCGTCTATCCATTCCACAATAGAACTGCGGGATGCTCCGCCGTTCAGTCTTGTGCCGGAGAGCCATGTTGCGCCACTTGTTAAACCTTCAAGATTTTTTGCACTTGATCCCATTCCGCTGCCTCCGGAGGTGCAGAACGGTACAACAGTTTTACCGGAGAAGCTGTAGCTTTCCACAAATGTGCTGAGAATTCTCGGCGCCTGCCCCCACCAAATCGGATATCCGATAAAAACAATGTCATACTGATCCATATTTTCTACAGAACCGGAGATGACGGGACGGGCATTCGGATCGTTCATTTCGATGGTGCTGCGGCTCTTATCGTCGTGATAATCCAAATCTGCGGCAGAGTAAGGCTGTTCCGGTGTGATTTCATACAAATCGGCTCCAAGGCTGTCGGCAATCGTTTTTTGCTACGCCTTCGGTCGTGTTGGTAGCTGAGAAATATGCAACCAATACTTTTGCAGTATCCGAACTGTCATTATCCGACGGGTTATTGCCGTTATCCGTCTGTGAACTGTCGGAGCTGTTTTTATTCGATTCTGTATTTGTGTTATCCACTGTACTTTCAGGTTTAGAAGTTTCCGGATCGGTGTTGCTATTATTTTCAGAGCAAGCTGCGAGAGCAAATACCACCATTATGGCAACCAAAATTGCTGTTATTTTTTTCATAAATTGTTACCTCCAATTTGTTGGTTGATTGTATCCTTTAGATTCAGCCTAAGACGGCCTGCCCATTCCATAAAAAGTAAGTGCCGTTAGGAAGCCAGGATTCTTTCCTAATTACACTTACATTATAATAGAGAAATCAAATTATATCAAATACTTAGTTTTTATATTTTACCATGCCCAAAAGGCATTTAATGTGCTCTACAAATTTTGGCTGAATGGCTGTCCTCGCTTCCATGCCAATACACTGGTAGCCATTAAGTCCGGATATAAAGGGCGATATGTTATTTTGACTGATCCCCAAACGGCACAGTAGCAGCTATTGATGACTAAAAGGCAAAGCGAATATTGATATCTCTTGCGATTGGTCATGCGGAGATTCATACAAAGGGATTAGAACATCAAAAAAGCCGAAAGCCCTTGAAAATAAAGGCTTTCGGCGTTGTTTCTGGCGTCCCGGAGAGGACTTGAACCTCCGATCTACCGCTTAGGAGGCGGTTGCGTTATCCACTACGCTACCGGGACATGTGAATTAATATGAAGTTCTTATGCGCCCTCATCTAAATGGATACGAGCAAACTACCGCTTAAAAGAGGACTGTTATATCCATTTAACCAAGAAGGCATACACTTTTGACAGTCTTATATGCGCTAACTGAATTGTAGTATATCATAAAATCCATTGCAAATCAAGTGCTTTGCACATTTGCGGTATTTTCTTTTGGTATAAAAAACCGGACCCGACCCGGATCCGGTTTTTTTATGCTGTTAAAGAATCCATAACCTTATCATAAGTTTTCATCTCATACTTTTCACGAAATTCTTTCATATCAGCCGCAAACTGTTTCTCTGAAAGAGACGTCTGCGCTTGATTTTTCCATTGAATCTGACCGTCGCCCTCAAAATAAACAATGAAATACGCTTGGTCGCCCCGAATCACCTCAACGTCGCCTGCCTGCCTGTTTTCGTCATACAGCCAGGTTACAACCGCATCAGGAAACTTGCTGGGCGCCATACCTAAATTTTCATAGATTCCGCCAATATCACCGGTTGCTCCATCTTCGCTGTAGTCAAATGCCAGCTTTCCAAAGCTGTCTGCATCAGCACCACCTGCCTGCCACGTATTTACCAATTCGTTTGCACGTTCCAGCAATTTATCATACGATCCATATGTGTCAAGAGTCAGATAAACATATCGGAAATTTTTGGTTGTATAATCCTGCAAATACGGTGTCTTTGTAAGAAGATATACCGTATAGATTCCGTCAACTTCGTTTTTATCTACATAAGTTGTGCCGGGCTGTGCACTGCCAAATGCCCATGTGCTGAACGAATTTTTGGCATCCTTTAATGCAAACGCATGTGACATATCGGAAAGATCCATTTCATTTTCAGTTCTGCCTAAAAATTCCGTTTCAAATGTACGCACATATGCTTCAAAAGCTGCTGCGTCTGTAATAGCCGCCAGTTCCTGCGCTTTTTCAGCAGCATCCTTCGCTGTATCCTCATCAAAAGTATAAGACAAATAATCAACGCAATAAAAAGCGTCGTTATGCTCCTCTAAATATGCGGTAAAGTCCGAATCATTAAAATCATATCCTGAAACAAGCATATCTTGATATTTAATAGAAAGCCTCAGTTTTTCCAGGCAAGTTCGCAGCGCTTCAAATGAAATATCCGCTCCGTATTCTCTTTTCAAAAGAGCATCCAGTTCAAATTCATAATCCTCTGCATATTTTGTGTAGCTGGCTAATACAGCTTCAATTTCTGCTTGATCTTCGTCATCCAATTCTATTCCGGCAGCTTTGGCTGCCTCGCACAAAGCCAAAATCTGGTGCAAATCTTCTGTAGTTTCCTGCATAAAATATGCAAACCAAGTCACATCTTCCGAATAAGATTGATCTTTCAACGATGCAGAAGTATCAATTCCGATATACTGCATATAGCTTTGGTTCTGCTGGAGAAAGGATTGGTAATTCTGGTAAAACAAATAACTTAATTCAGCTCTTGTAAACTGAAAATTTTCGCTTTCTGCTGCAACATCTGCAGAAGTGTAATTTTTTTCTTCCATATCCTCATTTTTTCCGCAGGAAACAAATCCGACTGCAAGTACCCCCGCGAGAAAAGTGGCAAGTATTTTTTTTAGCATGGCAGTTTACCGTGCCTTTCTCTTTTATTCTTATGATATTGTACCATATAAAACTCAGAATTGCAATAAAACACCTCTGCAAAATCTATGTTTTGCAGAGGTGCAACGTAAATTTACATCTGATTACAAAGAACGTTTTACATAATGAGTATGAAGCAATTCATGCGCCTTATGACTGTTCGGCTCGCCCAAGAATTCATCATATACCAGCTTGATAATGGGATTTTCATGAGATTTACGATACGGCAGGTTCTTATCTGCATCGTAAAGAATTTTGGCACGTACTGCACGCAAATCCATTGAATTACGCACACTTGCAGGCTGAATCGGCTGTCCTCCGCCGTTTACACAGCCGCCGGGACATGCCATGATCTCAATAAAGTCGGCCTGATATTCTCCACTTTGGATACCGCGGAGCAGTTTTGCCGCATTTGCAGTACCGCTGGCTACTGCCACGCGAACCGTCATATCACCAAGCTTATACTGTGCAAACTTAACGCCCTCTACACCGCGCACATCCTCAAAATCAACCTTTTCAAGGGTAGTACCCAGAAT
>BLMO01000032.1 GCA_011957885.1 Clostridiales bacterium | reverse complement strand
GCATACGCAAAATAAGCATTGAAATCAAAAAAGATTTTTCCCATTTTCAATATGGGCTTTTTTGTCATGCTTATTTTGCGTATGCTATACAACAAAACTAACGATGTATAGACATAGTATAAAAACTATGCCTTAATTTTGTTGTAGTGTTATATGTATAAATGCAGGTCAATGCTCATGTTGAGAATTGACCTGTATTTTTTTGCACAAAAGGAGAAATATTATGCTTGAAAAATATTGGATAAAATGTCCAATTTGTAACGGAAAGACGAGGGTTCAAGTATTTTATAATACGGTATTAAGAAATTTTCCTCTTTTCTGCCCTAAATGTAAATTAACACATATCATTGATGTTGAAAAATTAGAAATCATAATCAAAAACTCTGAAAAACAAAAGGAAGGATATTAAATGAAACACTTACCTAAAAGTACACTTACGGAAATATTGAATGACCCATACGGATTTACTTACAAAGAAATGTCGGAAGTAATTGGAGAGGATAAAGCAAGAGCCTTATATGCGGAATTGTATAAACAGCCATTTCACAAAAAAAATCTATCAATATCAACAAAAAAAGTCTATAAAAGTAGCGATACTGAAAAGTATGTTTATGAATTGAAAGACAACAGGTATATCGAAACGGTTTTTATTAAACGGCGAGATGGTGGGACTGTTTGCGTAAGTACGCAAGTTGGTTGTTCTGTTGGCTGTATTTTTTGTGAGTCCGGACGCAATGGTTTCGTTCGTAATCTAACACCATCTGAAATTGTGCAACAGGTCATATTGATACGTCAAAAAGTAAATCGTATCGTTTTTATGGGAATGGGAGAACCTTTATTCAATTACGACAACTTGATTGCAGCAATCCATATTCTTCGAGATAGAAATGGACTTAACTTTCCAACCGACGGCATTACCGTATCAACAGTTGGTCCAGTTAATCAATTAAAAAAATTGCGCGAAGAACATCTAAAAATTCAGTTGACAATATCTTTACATGCAGCAACACAGGCTGCGAGAAACTGCATCATTCCTCATATGCACATGTACGCTATTGAAGATGTTGTTAAGCAAGCATTGTCCTATTCACAAAGGCATAATCGAAAAGTGGTATTTGCGTATTTGCTTTTACCAGGTATAAATGACCGTTCCTCAGATATAAGGCAACTTGCAAAATGGTTTAAGGGCAAAAATGTTATGATTAACGTGCTGCAATACAACCCGACGAGTAATTCAAAAATTAGAGCACCACAAAAACAAGAAATGGTTGCGTTCAAACATCAATTAGAGCAAACAGGACTTGAAGTTACCATGAGAGTTTCTCATG
>BLMO01000031.1 GCA_011957885.1 Clostridiales bacterium | reverse complement strand
AGCAGTGACGGATGGCGCAGCAGAAATTGATATGGTAATCCATTTGGGCTGGGTGCGTGCGGGTATGTATGACGCAGTGCTGGAGGAAATCAATCAGGTGAAACAGGCATGCAGCGGCAGACTGCTTAAAGTAATCATTGAAACCTGCCTTTTGACGGAAGAAGAAAAAATCCGCATGTGTGAGGTCGTATCTGCATCCAATGCAGAATTTATCAAAACCTCTACCGGATTCTCCACAGGCGGCGCCACGCGGGAAGATATTATTCTAATGAGGGAGCATATGGCTCCCGGTAAGAAAATCAAAGCGGCAGGAGGCGTCAGCGGTCCTAAGGCAGCGGCAGAAATGATTCGCCTGGGTGCTGATCGGATTGGCACAAGCCGAGTGATTGCAGCGCTGATACAAGAACAAAAAAATGGAGCAGATTATGAAACTATATCCAACACCGCATATTAACGCATCCCCCTCAGATTTTGCGCCGGTGGTTCTGATGCCCGGCGATCCTTTGCGGGCAAAATATATAGCGGAGAATTTTCTGACAGCTCCGGTGCTGGTCAACAATGTGCGGGGTGTGCAGGGCTATACTGGAACTTACAATGGACGGCGCATATCCGTGATGGCAAGCGGCATGGGCATGCCGTCCATGGGGATTTATTCCTACGAATTATTCAACTTTTTTAATGTGGAGGCAATCATCCGGGTCGGATCTGCCGGGGGAATACAGGAAAAGGTTCAAGTACGGGATATTGTAATTGGGCAGGGAGCGTGCACAGATTCTGCCTTTTCACACACATTCCACCTTCCCGGAGCCTTTGCACCCATTGCAAGCTATCAGCTGCTGGAGCATTGCACAGCGGCGGCAAAGAACGCAGGACTACCTTATCATGTGGGAAATCTTCTTTCAAGTGATATTTTTTATCATGATGATACAGACTCTACTGCGCTTTGGAGCAAAATGGGTGTGCTTGCAGTGGAGATGGAAGCTGCGGCGTTATATATGAACGCCGCCCGCGCAGGAAAACATGCGTTAGCAATCTGCACTGTGTCCGATCACCTGATTACAGGAGAAGCTACAACGGCAGAAGAACGGCAGACTTCCTTTACAGATATGATGCGCCTTGCTCTGGAAACAGCAATATCCTTTACAGACAGCTTACAGTGAAGAATAGGTGGTTAGCACTTATCAATACGAAAGCCCATTGTATAAAATCACCTGCAAATATAAAAGCCCCCATGTGAGGACCTGCTACGCAGTTCCGAGGGAGTGGCGGCGGGGGGATTGTCTATGTTAAACTGCCGATTTATAGATCCTTCAAAATGAGCGTAGTACAATCCCTCAGTCACAGCAAAGCTGCGACAGCTCCCTTTACACAAGGGAGCCTTTTCTATTTTCTATTAGGTTCCGCGACAGCTTCCTATGGAGCCACGCAGTGGATCCTATAGGAAGTGGCTCGCCATAATCATAATCATCCGCTAACACGAAAGCCCCCATGTGAGGACCTGCTACGCAGTTCCGAGGGGGTGGCGGCGGGGGGATTGTTCCTCTCAACCTTAAGCCCCCCTTGTGCAAAGGGGGGTGACTTGCCGCAGGCAAGTCGGGGGGGATTGTTTGCATTCTATCGAAAAAGGAGAGGGAAAATCCCTCTCCTTTTTTGATTTCTTACTGGATTACATGATATACCAGCTTGCCTGCCGCATGCAGTTCCTGCGGCACGTCAAATACGCAGTAACCATCCTCTTCCCGAATCGCAACAGGTGCGTCGTTCAGCGTTACTTCCTTTGCACCACCGAAAATGCGTGCCTGGAATCCGCTGATTTCACCAACTCCCGGAATAACAGGATCGGAGGGCTTGGAATTTTCATCCTTCACACGTCCGTCAAAACTGCCCTCCCGCGTGTTGATCACCAGATCAAACTCGCCCGCAGTACTGTTTTCCAAAGCGATGACTGTGGTTGCCATTTTGCCGTCTTTATAATCGTAGGTGTAGCCGTCATCCTCACACAAGGTAAAGGAAGCATCTGCACCGGGATATACCTGAATGCAGTATGTGTCCGCAGTGGTTTCATGCAAATATCTCTGATATGCCATAGTGCACAGCACACTGCCGGCTTTTACCATGAGCGCACCGCCCCGTCCCTTCGGAATCTGGTATTGGATTACCTGACCGCCTTCATACACCTCACCGGTGAAGTAATCAATCCACTGTCCTTCCGGCAGTGTTACCTTCATATCAAACACAGCTACCAGCAGGCTGTCGCCGAACATATAGGTATTTGCAACCTGATCGTATTCCGGATGATCCGGATACATCAGAGGAAGTGCACGTGCAAGGGGCATGGATGTTTTTGCAGCCAGATGCGCCATAGAATAAATGTAGGGGAACAGCTCGCTGCGCAGATGAGAGTAATACCGCACCGCTTCCAGCACTTCATCCCGCATGAACCAGGGCAAGTTCCAGTTACGCCAGCCAAGCTGCTGGGTCCAGGGAGACAGGAATCCATAGTGGATACCTTCCAGAGAAGTGATGTCCATATCGCAGGTTACGTTGGAATGTCCGGACAGACCGTAGTTAAGCATTGCAACCACTGTGTCAAATCCGCCGCCGGTGTCGCCTGCCCAGGACGCAGCATACTGCTGGGTACCTGCGTAAACACAGGGCGTGTAAATCATAGCACGGCGACCCGTGTGGTTTGCAAATCCCTCTTTCATCTGTTTTACATACAGTACAGGGTACACATTATGCACTTCATCATCAAAGTATTTTCCGCCCCAAAGCCGGTCCGGATGATCGTTCACCTGGAATGCACCGTCCAGCTTGAACGCTTCCGCGCCGTTATCGCAGAATTTTTTCAGGTGCTCAAACCAGGGCTGATCCCGCACAGTCAGTCCATCCATATAAAGCGGGCACGCCAGATGCTCATCCAAAATAGAAGCGCCCTCAAAGGTATATTCCTTGCCCAATTCCTTCATCCGTTCGCCCAACTGCCGTTCTTCTTCAAAGAGCAGGTCGTAATTCTGACACAGCCACAGGCTGAGACGGAAGCCCATTTCCCGGAGGGAATAGAAAAAGGTTTCCGGACCGCTTTGATCGTCCGGCAGCCATCCGGGGATATAGAACCGATCTTCGTCCAGCTTTTTGTCTACGCTGGTATCATATTTCCGGCTCATCCACTGAGGCTCCAGACCTACCATATCACAGGAAATATCTTCTCTGCGGAAATTCAGGCAGTCATACAGCATTTCTCTCGCATTGGTCTGTTCGTTAAGTACAAAGGTGTATCCATAAGCAAATTTCGGCAGCATGACAGGTGTTCCTGCAATTTTGCCATGCAGTGCAAGGATATCAGCAAGAGCGCCGGACTCCGGCAGGAACAGATAGAAATCAATCATGCCCTTGTGGGTAGTGATTTTCACCTGATCGGGATGATCCTTGTCCATATCGAAAACAGATGCATAGGTGCAGTTAAGCAGCATACCCCAGCCGTTCATAGACATGATATAGGGGATAGGACCGTAGGACGCAATGTTGCGGATATCCAGTCGGGACACGGAGTTCCGGCGGGATATGCTTTCTCTGGATTCGTCTCCCAAACCGTACAAACGTTCCTTTTTATGCAGATCAATCTGCAATGTGAAGCCTTTATTCTGATATGGCTTGCCCTCATATCCGTCAAAATGGAACACAAGGGGTTCTTTTGTTCCTTCTACCCGCAGTGTACTTTCCGGTGTGACGGTCAGAGAAAATCTGCCCTGTGTAATGGTGCTGTCGGATACAGATGCGCCGGTATCGGTTTCTGTTTCCTTCAGGATGTTGTAGCGTGTCAGCAGTGTCTCGGCATAGGTTCCGTCAGCGGAAACACGGACGTGGAAAATTCCTTTGTCTACACTGGTAATTTCGTACTCCCACCGGGGATTTTTCTGATCTTTTACAATAAACATGGGTTGTTGTTTCAGCTTGCGCTGTCCTCCTGTATTTTTGTTATGTGAATATATTGGGGGTTGAAAGTGATTTACTATAAGATTTTGTTAAACTTTATAAGCATCCTCCCGGTAAAAGGAGATGCTTCCTTTAAACCAAGCCTCCCCCAGCAAAGGGAGGTAGTGCGACCTTCCACCCTACTAAAGCCCTTTTGTGCAAAGGGGGGTAGGCTTTGCGCAGCAAAGCTCGGAGGGATTGTTATACTATCATTTTAAATAACCTGCAATCGGCAGTTTTGCTTAGACAATCCCTCACCCGCTCCGCGGGAGCTCCCTTGTGCAAAGGGAGCT
>BLMO01000030.1 GCA_011957885.1 Clostridiales bacterium | reverse complement strand
TCATTTCTTGTTTCTCTTGCCGTGATCCGCTTCCTTGTCAGCTTTGTGCGCCGCCATAGCTTCGAAAGCTTCGGCTGGTACCGGATCGCCCTGGGCGTTGTTGTAATTCTGTACTTTCTCTTTATTCATCCGTAAACGTATCTGAAAGGAGCCTGCCTGTGAAATACGATACCTTATCTCCCGAAATTGAGGAAAGAATCCGCAGTGACCGGGAATGCGGCACGATTCCCCAGGTGGGCTTTCTCGATGAAAACGCCCTTCGCAGAATCCCTGCAAGGGATAAGCCCACCGTTTGGCGCACTCCCTTTGTGCGGGATACGGATAAAATCCTCCATTCTGCATATTACAATCGTTTCACAGATAAAACCCAGGTGTTTTCTTTCTATAAAAACGATGACATCTCCCGCCGCGCGCTCCATGTGCAGTTAGTGTCCCGAATTGCCCGTACCATCGGCAATATCCTTGGCTTGAATCTGGATCTGATCGAGGCAATTGCGCTGGGTCACGATATGGGGCACACCCCTTTCGGTCATGCGGGGGAAACCTATCTGGATGAGCTGTATTTTGAAGGAACCGGGCGGCATTTTGCTCACAACGTCCATTCTGTGCGGGTGCTGGATGGAATTTTCCCTTATAATATAACGCTGCAAACATTGAACGGTATTCTTTCCCACGACGGCGAAATCGAGTGTGACAAATATCGTCCTCTCCCCATGGAGGACTTTCAAAGTCTGGACGCTGCTGTGGAAGCCTGTTATCAGGATCGAAAAAATAACCGGAAACTTATGCCCTCTACGCTGGAAGGATGCCTGGTGCGGATTTGTGATATTATTTCTTATCTTGGAAAAGACCGTCAAGACGCAAAAAAGGCCGGCTTGATCCCGAAAGAAGAGGATGCATTTGCTTATGGTGCTATCGGACGGATCAATGCGGAAATTATCAATAATCTAAGTGTCAACATTATTGAAAACAGCTATGGAAAACCGTATATCAAAATGGATCGGGAATATTTTGATGCTCTGTCCGCCGCCAAAAAAAGCAATTATACGCAAATCTATTTAAACCCTGCTGTGGCAGGTCCCCAGCGGGATGTGATCCGTCCAATGTTCGGGCGGCTGTATCACCGTCTTGTGCAAGATGTGCGGGAGTGCCGCCGTGAGTCCCCCATTTTCCGCCATCATATCGACTTTATTGCAGCGGATCATTATATGCGTCCGTTTCCCTATGAAGAAACCGATCCGCACACCATTGTTACAGACTATATCGCATCCATGACGGATGACTATTTTGTGGAACTCCACGCATATCTGTTCCCGAAAGAGAAAGCGATTGAATATCACGGATATTTTTGC
>BLMO01000029.1 GCA_011957885.1 Clostridiales bacterium | reverse complement strand
GAAAAGTACTACCGGATATTTTTTTTCAATGCTATAATTTTCAGGCAGACGCAGCCGATATGGCGCTGTCCATTTTGTGCCTTTGAATGTTTCAAATGAAAATGAATCTGCAAACATATAATTATCCCTCCAATCGATTGTGCATTTATTGTATCATGATTTTTTTACCGTTTCAACCAAAAGGGACAGAAAACAAGAAAATTAACAAGTTGTGCAGTTTTCAGTAAATGAAAAAGGTTTTCCTTGGTAAAAGGAGTGCTATTGAATCACAGGCTAAAAGACTCCCCCCCAGCAAAGGGAGCTCCCGCGTAACATGAGCAAAATAAAGAAGGCCCCCTTGCACAGGAAGCTTATGAAATTGCAAAGAGTCTGCACCTTTCTATCTCTATATGTAAAGGGGCTTTTTACGTCCCTGCATCTTTTTCATAATTCCTATAATTTATTATTGCAATGCAAACCAAGTTGTGTTACTATATTAATACAGATGGATAAGGAGGGAACCAAACCAATGTATAAAATACTGATCGTTGAGGATGATGCTGCCATTGCCGCCGCAGTAGAAAATCAGTTAAGCCGGTGGGGGTATGAAACCCTGTGCGTGTCTGATTTTGAACATGTTCTGGAGGCATTTACTTCCTTTGATCCCGGACTGGTGCTGCTGGATATTTCCCTTCCTTTTTATAATGGATATTATTGGTGTGAGCGGATTCGCAGTCTTTCCAGTGTTCCGATTATATTTCTCTCCTCGGCAGGGGATAAAATGAATATCGTGATGGCAATGAATATCGGTGCGGATGATTTCATTTCTAAACCCTTTGATTTGACTGTGCTGTGTGCCAAAGTCCAGGCACTGATCCGCCGAACCTATTCATTCGGTGCGTCTACGCATCTTCTGGAACGTCATGGAGCAATACTGAATCTGGCGGACGCCACTCTGACAGTGCAGGAAGCGAAAATCGAACTAACGAAAAACGAATTTCGCATCTTGCAGCTTTTAATGGAGAATGGGGGCAGCATTGTATCCCGGGATACAATTATGCGCCGTTTGTGGGAGAGTGATTCTTTTATAGATGACAATACACTCACTGTCAATATGACCCGCCTGCGCCGCAAGCTGTCCGATGCGGGACTTTCAGAATTTATTGTAACCCGGAAAAATGCGGGTTATATGATTCCGTGAAGCACAAACAAAATAAAGAAGGCTCCCCCC
>BLMO01000028.1 GCA_011957885.1 Clostridiales bacterium | reverse complement strand
TTGATAATACCACTGTATTCTGTCCCAGCTTCTGTAACGCCCAGATGCAGGGGATAATCTGACTGGGCAGCTACCTTGCGGCACGCGTGGATCATCGTATCCACTCTGGAGGATTTAATAGAAATCACAATATCGTGAAATCCCATGTCCTCCAGCATTTCCGCCTGACATAGAGCGCTTTCAGCCAGAGCATCCGCTGTGGGACCGCCGTGCTTTTCCAAAAGTAATTTTTCCAGGGAACCGCCGTTTACGCCAATGCGGATGGGAACGCCTGCATTTCTGCAAGCATCTGCAACCGCGCGCACCCGATCCGGACTGCCGATGTTGCCAGGATTGATCCGGATTTTGTCTGCGCCGTAGCGTACCGCCTCCAGCGCGATTCTGTAATCAAAGTGGATATCTGCCACCAACGGAACCGTTATACCCGCTTTCCTTGCCTGGGAAAATACAGCGGCAGTTTCTATATCCGGAACGGCAACACGTACGATTTCGCAGCCAGCCGCTGCGAGAGACTGAATTTGTTCAATCGTTCCCGCAAAGTCTTTTGCGGGTCGGTTGGTCATGGACTGGATGGATATCGGCGCATCACCGCCGATGGTCATATTTTTTACATGCACCGCACGGGTTTTTCGTCTCATGGAATTTTCCTTTCCTTAAAACAATCCGACAACGTCTTTTACACAGATAATCACCATCAGAAGCATCAGCAGAGCCATTCCTGCAAAGTGAACATAACCTTCTATTTCCGGCTTCACAGGCTTTCTGCGGATTCCCTCAATAATCAGGAATACAAGCCGACCGCCGTCCAAAGCGGGAAGGGGGAGCAGATTGACAACGCCCAGATTCATAGTGATCACTGCAACCAGATACAGGAAATTGAAGCTGCTGGTTTGTGCCGCTTCCGTAAGGGCTTCCGTAACGCCTACCGGACCAGACACCGCTTGGATTCCGTATCTGCCTGTGACCAGATCAAAGAGCGATTCCCAGATCATGCGGACGGTGTAGCCGCTTCTGTAAAAGCAGTGTTTTACAAGGGTTCCGGCAGTGACATCCTCTGGATAGACCAGAAAATCCCGATCCCCAAAGGCGGTGCCGGATTCTGAAATAATTGGAAATTGCACGTCTTCAATGACGACGGTTTCTCCGTTCCGGAGCACAGTAAGGTCTACCGGTTCAATACCGAGACGCATGATTTCATACATCAGTTCATCAGCAATGTGTACTCGATGCCCATCCACCTTAATGATTTCGTCATCAATTTCCAGCCCCTTTTCCTGAGAGGCTGCACCGTCGGCAAATTGCGCCACCACAGTAGAACCCAGCACCGGCTTTGCACAGATCAGAGCGGATGTAATAATCACACCCAACAATATATTGATAAGCGCACCGGCGCAGACGATGATGATTCGCTGCCACACTTTTTTCTTATTGAAGGCATTGGGATCATCTGTTTCTTCATCCTCACCAACCATGTTGACAAAGCCGCCGATGGGGAACAGGCGCAGGGAATAGGCGATTCCGGTTTTTTTGGAGGTGCGGGTAAGAAGCTTCGGACCCATCCCGATGGAGAATTCCCGGATGGAAACATGAAACAGACGGGCAAACAGGTAGTGACCGCCTTCGTGCACGAAAATGAGTACACCAAAGATAAAAATAGCCAGCAGAATATATAATACGGTAGAAATGGAAATCACACCCTTTCAGATACATGAAAACAAATAAGCTATGCTTGAATCAGCGACAGTGCTGCCCGCCTTGCGGCGCTGTCTGCTGCGTATACGTCCTCTTCCGTATGCACCGGACAGACGGGGCATATGGATAAGGTTTCCCGCACCAATGCGGGGATATCCATGAAGCCGATTTTTCTTTGCAGAAAAGCGTCCACAGCGATTTCGTCCGCGGCAATCAGCGCAGCAGGTGTACTTCCGCCTGCCTGCCATGCCTGCCGTGCAATGTCCAGAGCTGGGAACGCATCCGCATCCGGTTGGTGGAAGGTTAGAGAACCGATTTTGGCAAAGTCCAGACTGGGACCGTCAAAGGCAGCACGATCCGGATAGTGGAGCGCGTACCGCACACAGTCCGCCATGTCCGGATAGGAAAGCTGTGCAAGCACCGATGTATCAATGTATTCCACCATGGAGTGGATTATACTTTGTCTATGTATAACAATTTCCACCTGATCCCCGGAAACGCCGAACAATCGGCAGGCTTCAATCCATTCAAAGCCTTTATTCATCAGCGTGGCACTGTCTATAGTGATTTTTTTGCCCATTTTCCAGGTGGGATGGGCAAGCGCCATTTCCGGCGTTACGTCTGCAAGTTCCGCTGCCGTTTTGCCGAAAAACGGTCCGCCGGAGGCGGTTAAAATAATTCTGCGCACCCGGGAAGGGTCGGCGGGCGCACCCGGATTGGCTGCACCGGAGGCGGTGAGACACTGAAAAATCGCGCTGTGCTCGCTGTCCACAGGAATCAACTCCCCGCCGGATGCCCCAAGCCGTGCATAGATCAGATGTCCTGCTGCAATAATGGCTTCTTTATTTGCCATGGCAATCCGTGCGCCGGTATCTGCCGCAGTCAGTGCGGCAGGGATTCCTGCCATGCCGGATATAGCATGTACGATGAGATCTGCTCCGCAGTCTGTGACCACCTTGCAGATTGCGTCTGCTCCGCCGTAAATGCGGGTCCTTGTATTTCCAAGCATCTCCCGCAGCCGATCCGCCCCCTCCGTTGTGGGGACTGCCGCCATAACGGGGTGGAGTGTATGGATTTGTTCTGCTAAAAGGGAGAGATTTTGCCCACCTGTGAGCAGCACAAGCTCTGTTTCAGTATTATCAAGGGCGGTGAGTGCCTGGGTGCCTACAGAACCGGTAGACCCGAGCACAGCGACCTTTCTTTTTTCTGTATTCATAGGGCTGTCCCCGTTACATCAGATTTAGCTTTGCCAGAGATTCGCAGGCAATGAGAATCAGGGGGGCAGTGGCGATTACGCTGTCAAACCGATCCAGCACGCCGCCGTGACCGGGGAAAATAAAGCCGTAGTCTTTGATATCGTACCGCCGTTTGATCAGGGAGAAAATCAGATCTCCGATTTGAGATACAACAGAAATGATCAGTCCCAGCAGGGCTAAGAACACAATATGAAATTGGGTTTCGCCGCCGGTGACGGCTTTGACGACATATCCGTAAACAATACAGCCAATGATGCAGAACAATATGCCGCCGAGACTTCCTTCCACTGTCTTTTTCGGGCTGACGGAGGGAATCAGCTTGTGCTTCCCAAGGAGCATACCGGTGAAATATGCGAAGGTGTCGGATACCCAGGGCCCGATAAACGCCAGCAGATATACGTATTTACCCATGCGCATGTCCCGCAGCAGAATAATAGAAACAAATCCGGTGATGATATATGCACAGGTGGTAAAGGCGATGCATACTTTATCTACAGACACGCGTCCGTCGGAAAATACTGCTGATGCAAACAGAATCAGCAGCACGCAGAACAGTGTTCCTGCATATGCGGTAATGTACAGGGAATGGCGGCTGACAGTGTGGATTAGTACAACTGCGATAATTGTCATGGCATAGGAGCACAAAGCGATTGCAAAGTTACGCCGCGCGCCGATACAGCCAAGCATTTCATAAACGCCTAGCAGCGCTAAAAGACCGAAGGCAACAGAAAAAACAATAGAATTGGCGAATATGCACACCGCAGCCAAGAGCGCCGCAGCAACTACGCCGGTGATAATACGTTTAACCATTTTTTATTCTCATGCTTTCTTTTTTACTTAAAATTATACGCCTCCGAAACGGCGCTTCCTTTTGGAAAATTCCAGAATTGCCCGCCGCAGCTCTATGTCGTCATAGTCCGGCCACAGGCAGTCGGTGAAATACAGTTCGGCATAGGCGGCTTGCCACAACAGGAAATTAGATAGCCTGTATTCGCCGCCGGTGCGCACAATCAGATCCGGATCCGGACTTTCCCGGGTATACAGCATGTGGGAGATATCCTCCTCTGTGACGGCATTGCCCTTTGCAATCAGTGCATTGCATGCCTGGGTAATTTCACTTCTGCCGCCGTAGTTCAGGGCAATATTCAGCGTGAGCGGATTGTTCTGGGTCAGATTTTCCAAATAACTGCACTTTTCCTGGAGCCGGGGATCCAGCCGGGATTTGTCTCCAAGGAAAATATAGCGAATTCGGTTTTTCTCATTGTCGTCTTCCGCTTCCTTAATATATGTGTCAAGCAGCCGCATAATTTCCCGGATTTCATTTTCCGGGCGCTTCCAGTTTTCCGTGGAAAACGCATATGTGGTAACCGTTTGAATCCCGTAATCCCTGCAGCGGGATACGGTCTTTTTAAAGGTTTTCACTCCAACGCTGTGCCCTGCTTCCCGTGGAAGTCCCTTTGCGGTCGCCCATCTGCCGTTGCCGTCCATAATAAAGGCAATATGGGAAAGCCCCGTATCCTTTACAACCTTGCTGATATCAGCGGTCATGATGTCGGCAGCAAAATTTTTCTTTTTGAAAAACATATGTTGTCTGCCGGAATAGATTCCGGCTGTCTCCTTTTTGGTGGTGAGAATATCCTGCAACAAGAATCCCCCGACGCCCCGGATCTCCGCGGCGTCGGGGGAGGTCGTATCCGCCGGATCAGATATCCATGATCTCCGCGTTTTTCTTCGCGGTTACTGCGTCCACTTCCTTAATATATTTGTCTGTGAGGTCTTGAATTGCTTTTTCGGACTGCTTCTGTTCATCTTCTGTCATTTCGCCGCTTTTTTTCAATTCTTTTGCCTTGTCGATTGCGTCTCTGCGAATGTTGCGGACAGATACTTTGGTATCCTCTCCCATTTTTGCAACCTGCTTGGTCATTTCCTTACGCCGCTCCTCTGTGGGTTGGGGGAACAGCAGGCGAATCACTTTGCCGTCAGACTGGGGTGTGATGCCCAGGTCTGAAGCAAGAAGCGCTTTTTCAATGTTTTTCACTGTTGTTGCATCCCAGGGGGTGATGCAGAGGGTGCGCGCGTCAGTTACCTTCACTTCTGCCATTTGGTTGATTGCAGTGGGTGTGCCGTAATATTCCACATCAATGCCGTTGAGCACTGCAACATTTGCTCTGCCTGCCCGAACAGAGTCCAGCTGACTTTCATATACGGCGATGGTTTTCTTCATTTTTTCTTCAAAAGGCTTGTTGTCTAATTTCATTGTTCATTCCCATTCCTTTTCTTATATTTTTCTATTTTTCAGATTTATGCTTACTTTGTTCCGTTGTTTACAATCGTTCCCATCTTTTCGCCTTTTATAACGCGATAGATGTTTTCCGCATTGTCCAGTCCGAACAGATACAGGGGCAGATCGTTGTCCATTGCAAGGCTTGCCGCAGTCATGTCAATTACGCCCAGATGATTGGACAGAATATAATCATATGTGGTTTCGTCCAACCGCTTTGCACTGGGATCTTTTTTAGGATCTGCGGTGTATACGCCGTCAATATTCTTTGCCATCAAAACTACATCAGCTTCAATTTCTACTGCCCGAAGCACTGCGCCAGTATCCGTTGAGAAAAAGGGATTGCCTGTGCCGCAGCCCAGCACAACAGCTTTGTCGGACTCCAGTGCGCGGATTGCGTCCCGCTGGGTGTAAAGCTCTGCGAAAGCAGGCATGGGGTTGGCAGTCATGGCGACTGTATCTACACCAACGGATAAAAATGCATCCTGAATGGCAAGGGCGTTGATTGCAGTTGCCAACATACCCATGTGATCTGCGCGGACGCGGTTCATATCGAATCCCTGCCGTCCCCGCCAGATGTTGCCTGCGCCCACAACGATTGCGACCTGTGCGCCTTCCTGCATACAGCGGCCGACTACACCGCCGATTTGCTGGATATATTCGTAATTGATTACGCCGTCCTTGGCAGTGAGGGCTTCGCCGGACAGCTTTAGAAGCACGCGTTTAAATGCTACGCTCATAATTGGGATAATACCTTTCTTTGGATAATGTGCCCTTCCGTTTCTGAAAAAACGGCAAAAGCATTGATTCTCATACTTTTATATATTTTACTGCAAAATGTGGGATTTGTAAATAGTTTTTTCCATTTCCGGCAAAACAAAAAGGTTCTTATGGGGGTGTGAGTGATAGTAGGACAATCCCTCCGAGTTTTGCTATGCAAAACCCACCTCCCTTTGCACAAGGGAGGCTTGGGTCTGTGCAGACCTGCTTGGTACTACTAAATTAGCACGAACAAAAAAGGCCCCCTTGTGCAAAGGGGGCTGTCGCGTAGCGACTGAGGGATTGTATAACCAGCGATATGAAGTATTTGCAAAATAAAGGTATCTGCTGACAATTCCTCCGTCTCGATCGCTACGCTTGGGCGATCCACCTCCTTTTG
>BLMO01000027.1 GCA_011957885.1 Clostridiales bacterium | reverse complement strand
TGCGAGTAGGGGATATCATAGCATATGAGGGCGGACTGGTAGAGTATGAGAACGGACAGGTGAATATACGCAGGTCCAACATACTGTATCAGAATGGAGCGTACTACACCCCGGCACCGATGCCGGAGCCACCGAAACCGGAGACTGTAAAGCCAGCACCGCCGAGCGCAGCGAGCACACCCAAGCCCAACACGGGCACTACGCCTAAGCCTTCCACCTCCTCCCCCGGTAACGGGGGTGGGGGCGGGAATAAAGGCGGGGGATTCTCTCCCTCTTTTGGATTGGGAAAAGATGGGGAATTACCAGAAGTGGTACTTCCTCCCAAAGCATCTGAACTATATGTTCCGCCGGTAAATATATTTTTTGTCTATGATGAATACGATGGTGATTTTAGAGAACAGGCAACCTATATGGCAGAAAAAAAGTATAGAAATCAAATAAACCAATTTATTTATGTTTTGCATGATGAAGATTTTATAAATGGATGGAATAAATTGGTTGGCACTCGTATAAATGATATTTTATTGTTTATACATGGTGGAGCGGGATTTATATGTTTTTATGAAGAAGATGAAGTAATGGAGTATGATGATTTTTCCCGATTGGAAAAATTAAGTATTGAGGGAAGAGCATACTTGTTAGCATGTCATGGAGGAACTGAATATGATGGGACAACGATTGCCTGGAAGTTTTCAGAGTTGCTGCATGGAAAAAAAGTACGTGCTGTGGTTAATGGAAAAGTATATTATCGAAGTTACTATCAAATATTCAGACGGTGGCCGCTAACGAAGGAGGAAGGTGCATACTGGGCAGACTTTTATTATGTTAGAGGTCTTACTAGTCGCAGAAAGCTGAAACTTGAGGGTGGTTTTTATAAGAAAATGCCTTGGCCGGCGTAACATGTCTTATAACACATGAGAGGATAAATATCATGAAACATATTTTAAAAGCGCTGGTTATAATACTTTGCATAGTATTTTTCGTTGGGGGAGGAACTTGGATGATTTATTCAAGAGCATTTAAAAGTATAGAATTTGAGCAGGTATATGAAAAAGATGCTGATTTTGAAATAAAGAAACGGGAGGTTGGTGGTTGGTGGTTTACACTTCGCTCTTCTGAATACCATGGTGTTTATGGTGAGGGATCGCTGAATACTTTAGGAGTAAAAAATAATGATGATATAGTATTTGATTATGATCACTATACCTATATAGTCACAATTGGACATGAACTTATCAACATAGAATACAGCAGAAGCGATATGAAAAATCGAATTTACGGAATTTTTCCGAAACAATATGTTGGACATGTGACACTAAAGGAAGATCTTACGGATAAAGTATATATCTACAGAATTAAAAAGATGGATATAGACTGTGATTATCATGAACCGAATCGCAGTGTAACTTTTTCCAAATAAAAGAGGAAAAGTAATATAAGTCGAAAACAGGCGGAGTTTTTCTCCGCCTGTTTTTTTATGATTGACATGGCTGAGAAAATACTGTAAGATTAGAGTAGGAAATAACACATCTACTGCAACGGAAACAGTGTAAACTATGTGGATCCCACAGGATTGTGGAGAACAGTAGCGCTAGGATATCAGGCGGAATACGGAGACACCCTATGGGGACTTTCTGAGAAGCTGTTCGGAAACGGAT
>BLMO01000026.1 GCA_011957885.1 Clostridiales bacterium | reverse complement strand
GACTGGGTAAAACAACTCTTTCTGCCATCATTGCATCGGAACTGGGTGTGAACTTCCGTGTCACCAGCGGACCCGCTATTGAAAAACAGGGAGATCTCGCAGCACTGCTTACCAATCTCGGGCAGGGCGATGTGCTGTTCATTGACGAAATCCACCGTTTGAATCGGAATGTAGAGGAAATCCTCTACCCTGCCATGGAGGACTTTGCACTGGATATTATCATTGGAAAAGGTCCTGCCGCAAGAAGCATCCGCCTGCCTCTGCAAAAATTCACCCTGATCGGCGCAACCACCCGGGCAGGACAGCTTACCACCCCCCTGCGGGATCGGTTCGGCGTTCTGCTTAGGCTGGAATTGTACACGCCAAACGAGCTTGCACAAATTGTAACACGCAGTGCCGGCATTCTGGATATTCCCATCACCGAGGACGGTGCGCTGGAAATCGCCTCCCGTTCCAGAGGAACACCGCGTATCGCGAACCGGCTGCTGAAGCGGGTACGCGATTATGCCCAAGTAAAAGGAGACGGATGCATCACCCTGGAAAGTGCGTCAGCCGCGCTGCGCATGCTGGAAATTGACGAGTTGGGACTGGACAACACCGACCGCAGAATGATGGAAACCATTATCCATTTTTACAATGGCGGTCCGGTAGGACTGGAAACCCTTGCTGCAACCATTGGCGAAGAAGCAATTACAATTGAAGACGTATACGAACCCTACCTCATGCAGATCGGCTTTATATCCAGAACACCCCGGGGACGCTGCGTCACCAAACTGGCATATGAGCATTTAGGCATCCCCTATCAGCCTGCCGGCGCATCGCCGGATCAGATTTCCATAGACGAATAAACAATCTATAACACCCTAGGAGGTATATATTATGTTCCAATCACCCAATCTTTCTCTTTCCGATATTCTCGGAAAGGACTACACAACCGCCGTTGCCCGGGCAAATGAAGCCCTCGGCATTATGTCCTATGACGACACGATGGCAGTTGCCGATGAAAAAATTGACTTTTATCCCCAAGCAAAGCAGATTCGCAATGATGAAATGCTTGCAAAGGTCGGCACACAGATTATGCCTGCATATGACAGCAACGAACCCGGCGCCGGCACAAATTCCTTTATGAAGGCTACCAACACAAAAATGTCTCCCGTAACCGGATTCTGCAACTACCGGGTCGGTGAAGACGGCAAACTGTACCTGCTGGGAAAAAGCGAGCACTATCACGCCCCTCTGGGACATCGTTTTGACGGATATAAACTGATTGACAATGCACGTAAAATCGGGATTCTCAACGCCACACATAACAACACCCGCGGATACATCACCCGGTTAATGGAAAAGCGCATTGTACAGATGGCAAACAAAATTACAA
>BLMO01000025.1 GCA_011957885.1 Clostridiales bacterium | reverse complement strand
AAGTACGGATTGCTTCAAGAAGCAGCTTTGAAAAACCAAAGCCGCCGTTTCTTTTTATCTTCTAATGAAATGACGCGGTATCACTGTTAAAAGCGGCGGCTAAAAGGAGGTAGCCGCCATGAAGCACATACCATATCGACAAAATCCGACGGTCATTGACACATCAAAAAAAGCCCGACCACCGCCGGGGAAAACTACGTCTATCAATATGAACTGTCTAATCATCTGAATACCGCTTACAATACCTATACGTCTGTCCGGGCTTTTCGGACAGGCGTATTTTGCTGCTCAAAAAATTTTTTGAAAAAAATCCGAAAATCTTCGGCGTTTTTTTCAAAAGGCAGTATTGCCCCGCGAAAAGGGGGAAGCACCACCAACTTTCCAACGAGAAAGGGGGTGAGAATGTGGAACCTAATCGCAGGGAGTTTATAAAACAGTGCGCTTTCCAGAAGTTTTGTAATACGGTACTGCACAATGAAGCGTGTGACGCTCACAAAGAGCTGCACAGGCATAAGGCAAGGGAGATTACCTTTTCCGACTTGACCTTAGAAGAAGCGCGGCAGCTTCATACCTTTGATGAATATTTCAAAGGGGAAATCGCCTTTGAAAGAGCCGGGAAGAAAAATCACGCCGAAGCTGCTTCTTGAAGCAATCCGTACTTTGCCGGAAGAAAAGCGCAAAGCCGTACTCCTGTACTATTTCGAGGGAATGAACGACACCGAGATTGCGGAGCTGTTCGATACGTCGAGAAGCACGATACAGTACAGGCGGACAAGCTCTTTTGAGCTGCTAAAAAAATATCTGGAGGAAAATGCTGATGAATGGGACGAATGGTAACGAACCCGGCTACCCGGAAAAAGCCCTTGTTCCCTATCCTGTCATTTTGGCAGCGACAAAGGGCGACCCGGACGCTATGAAGATTGTCTTGCAGCATTTCAGCGGCTACATAGCCCGCCTCTCCATGCGGAAGCTGTACGACGAGCGCGGGAACGTCTATTTTGGCGTAGACCACGACATTCGGGAACGGCTGCAAGCAAAACTGATGATGGCTGTCCTCACCTTTAAGGCAGAGGAATAAACCGCAGCGGCGGGACGCTTTCTCTCTCCCCCTTTTCCGTTCCGCTGCTGACGCGGCAGCAAAGCCATTCTGAACCTTGAC
>BLMO01000024.1 GCA_011957885.1 Clostridiales bacterium | reverse complement strand
CGTTCCGAAAGATGAAATTAAAGAACGGGTGCACGAAATGCTGCGTCTGGTCAATCTGGAAGGGCTGGAGCACCGTAAAATTTCCAAGCTTTCCGGTGGACAGCAGCAGCGGGTGGCAGTGGCGCGCGCAGTGATTAACCGTCCCAAGGTGCTGCTTTTGGATGAGCCCCTTGCAGCGTTGGATCTGAAGCTGCGCAAGGATATGCAGCGGGAACTGAAAAATATCCAGAAGCAATTGGGTATTACCTTTATTTTCGTTACCCACGATCAGGAAGAAGCACTATCCATGTCCGATACCGTAGTGGTAATGGACAACGGACGCATTCAACAGGTGGGAACGCCGACGGACATTTACAACGAGCCGGTCAATGCGTTTGTTGCGGACTTTATCGGCGAATCCAATATTCTGGACGGTATAATGCCATCGGACTACAAGGCAACTTTCGCCAGGCATACGTTTGACTGTCTGGACGCTGGCTTTGCACCCGGTGAAGCGGTGGATGTGGTCATCCGTCCGGAGGATGTGGATATTGTGGCGCCGGAAAAGGCAATGCTTACCGGAACGGTTACATCCGTGACGTTCCTTGGTGTGCATTATGAAATCATTGTGGATATCCGCGGTTTCAAATGGATGATTCAGACTACGGATTACTGCGGTGAAGGCGAGACTGTCGGATTATATATTGAGCCGGACGCGATACACATCATGAAAAAATCGGAATATTCCGGCAAGTACGGCGACTACAGCACCTTCTCGGACGAGATGGAAGAGATCAATCAGATTCCGGAGGATGCGGAAGATGACTGAAGCGAAAATGAAGGGTGTGCGGGAACGCAAAAGCCGAACCAGAAAAAAAGGGATTTCACTGCTATTGAATTTTCCCTATCTGATCTGGCTGTGTTTGTTTGTGATCATTCCTATGTTTATTGTGGCGGCGTATGCTTTCACAACCGGGGACGGTACGTTTACCTTGGATAATTTCAAGCATCTGAGCGTTTATAAGCAGAACATTATTGATTCCTTTATCTATGCCCTGATTGCCACTGCGGTAACGCTGGTGCTGGCATATCCGTTTGCGTATTTTATGACCAAGCGATCCGAGGCAACCCAGCGTGTCATGATGATGCTGGTCATGCTGCCGATGTGGATGAACCTGCTAATTTTGACCTATTCTATTATGAATATTATTGAGGCAAACGGGATCATCAACA
>BLMO01000023.1 GCA_011957885.1 Clostridiales bacterium | reverse complement strand
CCTCCCTTGTGCAAAGGGAGGTGGGTTTTGCGTAGCAAAACTCGGAGGGATTGTTCCTACTATCATTTAGCAGGATTTACAAATCAAAAGTTTGCATAATCAATCCCTCAGTCGACTCCGTCGACAGCTCCCTTTGCACAAGGGAGCCTTTTTCGTCTGTGCAAACTGTTCATTCGTTTTCTATTTCCTCCAAAGCCGACCATGCCGCACTATAACAAAAGCCGTGAAAGTACACTCTTTTCCGCGGATTGCTTTTTCAATATCTTCCACCAATGAAATCGGAAAACGAATTGTTTTGCATGTTGTTGGCGGCGTATTTGGTATTTTAAAATTTGCCATTTCTTTCTCCTACCATACATTTTTCTTAATATTAACATATAAAAGATATGGTATAATTCCGTCAGCGGAATAAAAAACAAAAAAATTCTTAAAAAATTACAAAAAAACTTCAAAATTATTAAACAGTTACATAACCGTTGCTATATACATTTGAATGAATATGTTATAACCTATTAAAGAAATTATAACATATTAGGAGGTAACACCCTTGCCTACACGCAAAACACCGTTTACTTTTCATCTGGAAGATGAAATTCTTTCTAAAATAAAAATCATCGCAAAAGCAGAAAACAGAAGCATCAGCAATCTGCTGGAATATCTGTGCATAGCCTGCATCCGAAATTATGAAGAAGTACACGGTATAATTACGATTGACCTTTAAAACCTCCTGAAAAATATTTTAAGTAAATCTATTGACACAGCGAAAACTTTCATGTAAACTATCTGTACTATTATAAGTAGAACAGTATGGTGAAACCGGTTTGCATGCTCGGATACGCCGGTGCATTCAAACTCTGCGGCTGCGCACGCGGCGCAGCTGCTTCAGAAAGGAATGGTCTATCTATGTTCCAAATAGACGCTATGTCAAGAACACCTGTTTATGAACAGATCATCTCCCAGGTCGAAAAATTTATTCTGGGAGGAATTTTGGGCGCGGGAGCACAGCTTCCTTCTGTCCGAAGCCTTTCTATGGAACTTTCCGTAAATCCCAATACCATTCAAAAAGCGTATGGCGAACTGGACGTTCGCGGAATCATTTCCACCGTTCCCGGAAGAGGATGCTTCATCACAGAATCTGCACTGGGCATCCTGCGTCAAGTCAGCAGAAATAAGCTTGCCTCACTGGAAGAACTTGTTGCGGAGCTGTGGGCAGCAGGCGTTTCCAGAAAAGAACTGGATGACGCTGTAGACAGGGGAACTGCAGGAAAACAGCCAACATTATAATCGTATACCGCTTTTTACAAACGATCGGGAAAGGCAAGGAATTCATATGATAAAAACTGAAAAGCTTACAAAGAAATTCGGAACCTACACCGCTCTGCAGGATATTTCCTGTACCATTCAGGACGGCTGTATATACGGTATGGTAGGCTCCAACGGTGCGGGAAAATCCACATTTCTGCGCATTCTCTCCGGTGTGTATAAAGCAGACGGCGGCACCGCCCTGCTGGACGGAGAACCAATATACGAAAATGCCGCAGCGAAGGGGCAGATCATGTTTGTTCCCGATGAACTGTATTACATAAACGGCGCCAGCATGAACCGCATGGCTGCCCTGTATCAGTCCATGTACCCGAATTTCAACAGAGAGCGCTACAATGAACTGACAAAGGAACTGGGACTGGATCCGAAAAAGAGTCTCAACACCTTTTCCAAAGGAATGCGCCGTCAGGCAATCACTGTATTGGCGCTGGCTGCATCTCCGAAATATATTTTCTTTGATGAAACCTTTGACGGCATGGATCCAGTAGTACGTAATTATGTGAAAAAGCTGATTTGTCAGGACGTAATCGACCGGGGCGCCGCTGCAATCATCACCTCCCATTCCCTGCGGGAGCTGGAGGACACCTGCGATCAGCTTGCGCTGCTGCACCGGGGCGGGCTAGTACTGGAAAGCGATATACAAAACCTGAAAACATCACAATTCAAAATACAGATTGCCTTTCGCGAGGAATATGATAAATCCAAATTCAGTGCATTGGATCTGGTTCATTTCACCAAGCACGGTTCCGTTGCCAATCTGATTGTACGGGGCACACAAGAGGAAACGCTGGACATTCTGCGTCCTATGAATCCTGCATTGCTGGAGGTGCTTCCCCTTACGCTGGAAGAAGTTTTCACCTACGAAATGGAAGCGCTTGGATACACCTTCAATTTAGAATAACAAACCCGCCACAACATAGATAAATACATGGAAAGGGTATGTGTAGAACAATGAAAAAGAAAGTATTTTCCGGGGGTATTTATATAGAAGGTATGCGCCAACTGCGGGTGTTCGGCTTTATTGCACTGAGCCTGTATCTTGTAGCGTTTATTGCAGGACCCCTTTTTGAATATGCAGACTATTTACAATATAATATAAACACAGTGCGCGAAATTTATCCGACAGCGGTGGATTTTGAAACACTGCTTGGCCCGCTGATGGGGCTGCCTGTGCTTGTTGCACCGGTTATGACGCTGATTGTTTTTTCCGGCTTCAACAAACGCAAATACTCCGATTTTTATCACGCTCTCCCCTATACGAGGCTGTGTATTTTTCTCAGCTTCACTGCAGCAATCCTCTCCTGGATATTCGGCATATTGATTGTAGGCGGCAGCGTATCCCTGTTGATGCACGCACTTCTCTCACAAGTGTATGCCCTCTCCTTCGTAGGATGGGCAGATGTGCTGCTCAGTCTTGTCGTTATGATTTTAATGGTTGTGTCCGGCGTTTTGCTGGGATGCAGCTTTACAGGAACGCTTTTCTCCAATATCACGGCAACCGGCTTGGTGCTTTTCCTGCCCAGACTGGTTATCTATTTAATCACTTCTACAATAGCCAACAAACTGCCCTTTGTAGTGGAAGATCATTTTCTGACAATTCTCTCAACAAGATTCAATGTTCTGGTAGATTATATAGGAAGAACCATATTAACGGTCGGCTACAGAAGTCCTTCTTTACAGGACAACGTATGGTGCGACGTGTATTCCCTGCTGATTGCACTGGCAATGGGCGTATTGGCAGCCATATTCTTTATCCGGCGCAAAAGTGAAATCGCATCCAAGAGCGCACCTCACAGAACCATTCAGGCAGGTATCCGTATTGCAGTAACGCTGGTGTTCTCCTTTGTAGCAACCTGCCTGCTTCTGAACGATGGGGAAAGCTCCATCGCCATTCTGCTGTATATCCTTGCGATGCTCGCATTCTTCATTTATGAACTGCTTACCACCCTAAAATGGAAAAATCTCATCCGCATCATCCCCACGTTGGGTATTGTTGTGCTGTTAAACCTTGGACTTGCAGGCATGGTATACGGAATCACCTCCGCTGCCACAGCATTCCGTCCGGACGCACAGGAAATCACAAGCGTGCGGTTTGTAGATGCGGAAGATCCGCCGGTCTGGTATATCGATGACGATTCCTACTGGAACGAAAACTGCAGCTATGCAGAAAAGGTCGCCCAGAAGATTTCCATTGAGGATCCGGAAATTATTGCTGCTGTCGCCAATTCTCTGGACGAAAACATGAACAAATTCGATCATGGAATTTATAAGCGCACCTATCATTCGAACAGCTACACCACAAACCAAACGCAAAGTACACCTGCATATGTGGAAAAAATAGTAGCGATCCGAACCGGAGCTGTAACCCGGTACCGCCGCGTTATTTTCAAATATGAAGCTATGGAAAAGATCATACGGCAGCTGGCGGATTTACCGGACTATAGGGAAGCATACATGACTCTGCCCCCAGTTCTGGACGGCACCGAAAATATTATGCTGTACGGTGGAACTGTTTTTGCAGATTTGACAGGCGATAGCTGGGATATGGATCAGATTTTTGCCTGCCTGCAGGATGAAATCAACGAAGCCGGTTTTGAAGCATGGTACAAAGCGCTGAATTTTGATCACGGAGCATACGACTGGGTTGGAGCAACCATATCTTATACTGTGCAAAACAAATATCTGACAAAGGCAAACATTCCCATCATTCGCAGTCTCACACCAAAGACTTTTGACCTTCTGATACAAATGCACTATGAAAGCAATCTGGATACTGCAGAAGATCTAATCGGGCTTTTGAAAGGAACCTTTGACAAGTCCAGCAGTTACACGGATCTGCAAATCGACTATCATTACGTTGATAAAGAAGGCACTCAAGTTGACAACACCATTTTCGTATCCGATGCCGCACTGTTAAGCAACGGAAGCCTAAGGGAACGTGTACTAAAACTGACACGGGAATTAGGTGAGCAATTGCAAGCAACAGATGCAGATACGCTGCCAACCTCTGATTCGTATATAGGCATATACTATTACCATGATCCTGGTTATAACAGGTATTATTCAAACTACTATTATCTGTACCTGCCCATGCCTGAAGACTTTAACGCAGACGGATGGAACAAGCTGGCTGCCGATTATGGTGTATACAGAAAAGACTATGAAACAGAATTGTACGATTCCAGCATTGCACCAACTGACACTGACTCTGCGCAATAAAAATACAAGAACAGCAGGCATAAAATTTAATATAAAGCTCCTCCAGCCAAGGAAGCCGGCGCAAAGCGCAAATAAAAAAGGCTCCCTTGTGCAAAGGGAGCTGTCGCGATAGCGACTGAGGGATTGTC
>BLMO01000022.1 GCA_011957885.1 Clostridiales bacterium | reverse complement strand
GGTTATCGCTGCTGCTGCGAATCTTGTAGGCGGTGATTATGGTGCAATTACGCTGGACGCAGCGCACCGTGCCGCGCTTGCTGATTCGGTTGCAGGAAAAGAGGAGTTCGTGAACAGACGCAAGAAGGTATATAATTATGTATTGTGTCTCGGATGGGATGATGTTTCCATTGCAGAGGGATGTGAAATCTGGAAGGTCACTACGAATCTTAACGTGCGCAGCGGACCGGGTGTAAATTATCCTATAAAAACCTCTCTTAGCGGAGGATCGGCTGTTTTTATTACAGAGAAGGTGATTGTGAACGGATCCACCTGGGGCGAGAGCAATATGGGGTGGCTGCATCTCGGGTATTGCAGTCATGTAAGCGGAACGATTCCATCCAAGCTTGGTTTTGATCCAGTCGGCGGCACGCTCGGTACTGCCAGAGTGACGGCGGATATTACCAATTATAATGCAGGTCGTCCTTCTGACGCCTTGTCTATTTTCACTTCCACCGTCAATGGATCCAATACAGGTACCAACATATACGGAATGGAAGCTGCCGTAGATATGAACGGAAAAGTAACGGCTATTGAAGGTTATGGAATTGGGAATATGCAGATTCCCAAGGGGGGATTTGTGGTTTCCGGAGTCGGGGCGGGATTTTCCTGGATGTACGGAAATGTAAAAGTCGGAGATTACATTTGGGCAGACCCGGCAAGTATGACCGTTTTTGTGTTTGATTCCTATGAGGCGTATTTGTCTCAGGGAAAAATCGTTGAAAAAGATAAGGCTGTTGGAACATTGCCTGTCCCTGTACGGGAAGGCTATGTGTTTGACGGCTGGTATACAGAGGCATCCGGCGGCACGCAGGTGACAGCCAATACGGTATATTCTGAAAGAACCTGTAAGGTGCTGTACGCGCACTGGCGCGAACTGCAAAACGGTCCGATTCAGTATGATCCGGCGGGCGGTGTGATTGAAGGTGCGTTTACACAGAATATCCATGGTGTGGACAGCGGACGGGGGCAGGACTGGCTTTCGGTATTCACCAAAGGAGAGACGACAGGAACGAATGTCTATGGATCGGAAACGATTGTGGAAGCGGACGGAAGGGTCAGCGCTGTCTATCCTTACGGTGTAGGCAACAGTGTGATTCCTGCAGGCGGTTTTGTACTGTCCGGTCATAATCAGATGTCCTACTGGCTGACAGACAATATTCATGTAGGGGATTATGTTTTCTATAACAAAGCTGCAAAAACAATCACAGTTTGCAGTTCTGAGGATATATATAAATCCCTTGGAAGGCAGGTCAAAGAGGGTGAGCCGATAGGCGGCGCACTTCCGGAACCGGTCCGGGAACACTATACTTTTACCGGATGGTATACGGCAGATGGAACAAAAGCGGATGAAGATACGATCGTACCGGCAGGCGGATTGACCCTTACTGCCGGGTGGGAACGGATTTCTGCTACGATTACATTAAATTCGGGAAAAGGATCTTTGGACCCGATAGAAAAAGCCTACAGGAAAGCCAGTGCTATGGACGAATACCGCGGGGAAAACATGCTGATTGCATATACGCCTGCATACGGAGAGTATACAAGAACCAACAGTTATGGAGTTGAGGTAACTGTAGACACCGCAACAGGGAAAGTTATTTCTGCACCGGGATATGGTGTAGGCAACTCGCCGATTCCAGTTGGATGTATTGTTCTGTCAGGACACGGAGAGGGCGCTTGGTGGCTGCAGGCGAATATAACGTTGGGAGATTATGTACTCGTAGGCGCTTCTCTTGACGTTTGTGTATATACTCCGGAAGAATTTTTAAAAACGAACAAGCTGCAGGTATATCATGGAGATCCTATCGGACAGTTACCGGTTCCTGTACTTGAGGATATGGATTTTGTCGGCTGGTTTACAGAATCCGGTGTGCAGATTACAGCCGATACAATTTCTGATTTTGTCGGTAAGGCAACTTTGTATGCCCGCTACAGTGATCCATTCTTCGGATTGACTTTTGAAAGCGGAATCGGCAGCGGTGGTCCTGAAACTATAAAGTTCAGAGAGGGAGAAACTGTAACCATTCCGGAAACGGTACCGGACGGCGGCTGCTACGCTTTCCTTGGCTGGGCAGAGCAGACAGACGGTGCAGTTGTATACCAACCCGGCGATCTGTATACAGGAGGCAGTGCAGTACTGTATGCGGTGTATGACATGAGCCACGGATATACGGAAACTTGTGATTTGACATTTACCGGACTGGATGCAGACGGTGCTTGCCTGTATACGTATACCTGTACGGCTTGCGGATATACGGGAACGCTGGTTCTCCCGCCGGAAAGGGCACTGGTAGATTCTGCAATTCGTGAGACTGTCAACGGTGATTTTCTGACGACTTACATATCCTTCAAAAATACAGTTCCGGTAAATGATTACATATATACTTTACAGTATGATCCGGCGATGATGACGTTTCACAGCAGTTCATCCAATATTCAAGACATTCAGATTGAAACATATGAATCAGATGGTGTGGGATATGTGCAAATCAGTCTTCCGCAGGAGTTGAAGCGGCATGTAAGCTATGTGAAGCTATTCTTTTCAGGCTTATCCGGGAAGGATGCACAGGAACAGTATATTACAGAAGTGCAGCAGTCCGGAACACTGGCAGACGGAATGCCCGGTGCGTTTTACGTGAGTGATCATGCTACGGTGATGGGATCGGTCTTTATTGGAGATGTGAATGGGGATGGTGATGTAACATCACTGGACTTTGTACTGCTGCGGCGCGCTGTTGTAGGGCAGGAGGATGTACCTTTCGGAGATATTGACGGCGACGGCATGCTTACGCCTATGGATGTGGCGCTTTGTTCGTACATCCTGCTGGGGCGGATTCAGGCAGTATATGAAATTCCCTGAGAGATGCGGCAGAGAGGATACAAAGGTATATGACGGATTATTCTATAGCGCTTCCTTCCTATACGGTGGGAATTCATGCATATGATAAAATTCTGGATATATGCAGTGGGTCCGGGCGTCAGGCTGTAATTATCGGCGGCAGGAAGGCTTTGCGGACAGCGGAAGATAAAATTCGCAGCGTGGTAGGGACGGGGCTGACTGCCCCGCCTGCGCTGTGGTATGGCGGAGAAGCATCGGAAGAAAATATTGCTGCGCTGGCTGCACAAAAAGAAGTGCAGAATGCCGATATGATTTTTGCGGTGGGCGGCGGCAAAGCGCTTGATACCTGTAAGGCTTTGGCAATGCAGTTGGGAAAGCCGGTGTATACTTTTCCGACCATTGCTTCCACCTGCGCTGCTACTACAGCAGTATCCATTTTGTATCACCCGGACGGATCTTTTTTCAGACCGTGCTTTTTGGAAAGACCACCGGCGCATGCTTTTATTGATACGAGTATACTTGCAGCCGCACCGGAGCGGTATATGTGGGCAGGTATGGGAGACACGTATGCGAAGTTTTATGAAAGCTCTGTTTCTGCAAGGGGCGAGGTACTGCTTCATTATCATGAACTGGGGCTTGTGACTGCACGGATGTGTGTGGATCCCATTTTACGCTGGGGTGCGCAGGCGTTGGCAGACAACCGGGCAGGGAAAGCAACCGAGCCACTGGAACAGGTGATCCTGGCGATTGTGGTTACAACCGGAATCGCGTCTATTCTGCTCACTGCAGAGCACACGATAGATTATAATACGGGGCTTGCGCATGCAATATTTTATGCGCTGACGTCATACCCCCATATAGAGCAGAATCATTTGCATGGAGAGGTTGTTGGATTTGGCGTTTTGCTTTTGCTTCTTGCGGACGGTCAGTATGAGGCGTTCGAAACGCTGCATCGGTTTATGCGTGCAGTGGGATTGCCGGTTTCTCCAGAGGATATTCAGCTGACCCGGGAACAAATTTTGGATGTGATTCCTAAGGTGTGTGCAATGCCGGATATTCATCACAATCCCTACCCGATCACAGAACAGCTTTTGCGGGATGCGTTTGATAAGCTGGAAAAATATCATGCAAAATAAGAATTCGACCCGAGCGGGTGCAATTAAAAAATGCTGGCTGGCGTCCCGAAATCCTGACGTTTTCATAAATAAAAAAGCTGCGGATCTTCCGCAGCTTTTTTTCACTATAAAAAAAGGTTCCCATGTGAGGATCCATTGCGCGGCTCCATAGGGAGCTCTCACGCAGCGGGTGGAGGGATTGTTATATTATCATTTTATAGGAAGCAGAAATGATAGCATGTTTTGACAATCCATCCGAGTTTTGCTATGCAAAACCCACCTCCCTTTGCACAAGGGAGGCTAAAAAGAAAAGAGGCTTTTGCCGCGCCACCGCTTTTTGCTAAGGAGATGCTTAAAAGAAAGGAGGGCTTTCGGTTGCTGTCTCTCTATGGAGTCGTGCGGCGGATTCTCACAGTGAGGTTTGAAAAAGGAGGGTGGAGTTTGTAGCATGCCTGGATTGCGCATGGAAAAATTAGAAAGAATTAGATTCTCTTGTGCAGGAGCTTGTTCTGTAAATTATTGAGGCATGCCAGAAGAGCACATAAAAAGAAAGGCCCCCTTGTGCAAAGGGGGCTGGCTCTGCGTAGCAGAGGCTGGGGGATTGTTTTGTAAGCGATTGATTTGTAAATTCTGCAAAATGATAGCAGGGACAATCCCTCAGTCGCTATCGCGACAGCTCCCTTTGCACAAGGGAGCCTTTTTT
>BLMO01000021.1 GCA_011957885.1 Clostridiales bacterium | reverse complement strand
GTCTTCGCAAAATCCGGATGTCCCAGCATGGCAATAAACATTGTCGGCACACCATGGAAACAAGTGATTTTTTCCTTTGTAATGCACGCAAGCCCCTTACTGGGTGAAAATGCAGGAATCGGACTCATTGTAACGCCGTGGGTCATGGACGCCGTCATAGCAAGCACCATGCCAAAGCAGTGGAACATGGGAACCTGAATCATCATCCGATCCGCTGTAGACAAATCCATACAGTCACCGATTGCTTTACCGTTATTGACTACATTGTAGTGCGTTAGCATAACGCCCTTCGGGAATCCGGTTGTACCAGATGTATACTGCATGTTGCACACATCGTGCTTACTGATCATAGACGCGCGGCGCTGTACCTCACTGACGGGAACATTCGCACCGGCAGCCAGCGCTTCCTCCCAAGTCCAGCAGCCGGGCTGGTCTGATTCGCATGTAATAATATTGCGCAGGAACGGCAATTTCTTGATACGCAGAGGCGCGCCTTTTTTCGCAGTCTGCAATTCCGGACACAACTCATTGATAATTTTTACATAGTCGGAATCTTTGTAGCTGTCCACCATAACCAGGGTATGGGTATCAGACTGCCGGAGCAAATATTCCAGCTCATGAATTTTGTAAGCCGTATTAACTGTTACCAGTACCGCACCAATTTTTACAGTTGCCCAGAATGTAATATACCATGCAGGTACATTGGTAGCCCAAATCGCTACATGATCCCCCTGCTTCACACCCATTCCAATCAGAGCACGAGCAAAATTATCTACATCCTCACGGAACTGCACATACGTTCTTGTATAGTCGCAAGTAGTATACCGAAATGCATACTGATCCGGAAATTCATCGCACATGCGATCCAGCACCTGCGGGAATGTGAGATCAATAAGCTTCTCTTTAGGCCACACATATTTACCGGTGCCCCGTGCATTCGTCTGCAATTTTCCCACCATATCAGAGGAGCCGACATATTCCCGCATATAGTTCACAAAATGGGGGAATACAACTCCAGAAGATTCCAGATCCGGCATATACCGCTTCAGCCATTCCAGAGAAATATATCCTTCATAATTGATGGAACGCAGTGCGGCAATAAAGTCGGCAATCGGCAGATTGCCCTCACCCATCATGCGGTATTCAACCGTATCGCCGTTCATTACAGAATCCTTAATATGGGTATATTTAATATATGCACCAAGATTTTGAACCGTCGTCTGGGGATTTTCGCCTGCGAACCGGTAGGGATGATGCATATCCCACAAAGCGCCGACAGAGTCGCTTTCAACAGCATTAAGAACCTCACACAAACGCTGGGTATTGGAATACACTCCGTTTGTCTCAACAAGAAGCATTACGCCGGCAGCTTCTGCCTGGGGAGCCAAAATCCTCAAAGCTTCTATAACATCTGCATCATCGAAGTCCGTGGTGATCTCCGCAGTGCGGTCGCCTAAAATCCGGATATAAGGCGTTCCAAGCTGCTGAGCAAGGGAAATATACTCACCGATTTCCTGGATATTCTCCTGCATCTGTTCCTTAAATC
>BLMO01000020.1 GCA_011957885.1 Clostridiales bacterium | reverse complement strand
ACAATCCCTCACCCGCTACGCGGGAGCTCCCTTTGCACAAGGGAGCCTTTTTTATTTGAACTTTAGGCTGGTGTTATGCCTTTTACACCTTCCGTATGGTGTAAAGCTGATTCAGTACAGCCCAAAGCTGGGGAAACCATCGCATAATGTTCCATATACCGGCGCCGTCCAGTCCGTATTCGTTGATCAGACGGAGCAGTGCATCGGCGCTCCTAGTATCCTGAAACCAGACGATATGTTCCCGGGGCGTACCGGTATTATCCTGCTGCCAATAGGTATAATATGGAGCTTGCGCCGTTTCGTCATATTGGATTTGCGCCTTTTTTTCAAAGGCGCGTGCAACTGCCTCCTGCGCGGACAGAGGCTCTGCCGCTGTGCCTCTTACAAAGGGAAGCGTCCAGTCGTAGCCATATGTGGGAATTCCCATGGAAATCTTTTCTCCGGGGATTTCCGTAAGCGCATATTCAACTACACGGCGTACCTGATCAATGGGGGAAACCGGCAGGGGCGGTCCAAACTGATATCCCCATTCGTAAGTCATGAGCAAAACATCGTCTGCTGCCTGCCCAAGCGCGGCATAGTTGTGACCTGCGTACAGCAGCTCCGGCTGTGATGAGGAGGTTTTGGGCGCCAGATCTGTAAATACGGTATAATCCTCTCCCAGCGCTTCCTTCAGTGCGCTGACGAAATCGGCGTAGGCCTGTGCATATTGTGGGGAGATATATTCAAAATCCACATCCACGCCTCCGTATCCCATTCGCTGTACTGTATTTACTGTATTTGTTATGACTGTCTGCTGCAGCGCAGGATCAGAAAGAATCATATTAACCAGTTCGTTGGAAAAAGTGCCGTCGGCAGTAAGGGAGGTCAGCATCAGCAAGGGAACAACGCCGCCGTCCACAGCAGCGTCTACCAGACGCTGATCGCCGCCGCCTTCCGGCGGAACCAGTGTGCCGTCCGGATTGAGTCCGTAAGAAAATACGGATAGATATGTTAGATAGGGAAGGGTGCGGTTTAAAACTTCATCGGATATGTAGGGATAAGCGAATCCGGTTACGCTGATTTCCCCCAGCGGCGGTTCTCCGTAGGATATGACTAGCGTTTGTCCGGGGTAGATGGCTTCCTTGCCGGCAAGTTGGGGATTGTTTCGTTGAAGTGCGTCCACAGTAGTATTAAATCCACGGGCAATCCATTGCAGGCTGTCTCCCTCTTCCACTGTATAGGTTTGTTCCGGAAATTGAATTACCAGGGATTGACCTACGCTGAGATTTGCTGGATTTTCCAGTTCATTTGCAGCAATGATCTGCGATGCGGGAACCCCAAATTTCTGGGAAATGGATTGAACGGTATCTCCGGACTGGACCGTATAAATTGTCATCATAAATCTGCATTCCTCTCTTTAAAGCCTTATATTGCAAGGCATTCTTTCAATGCAGTATATGTGTTTTGCCCGGAAACTGTTACCGTACGGTGTATAAGTACCTGTTTTGCAGACGATACTATGGAAAAGACTTCAAATTATTCCATAAAACGAAAAGGAGATTGATTATGGCATTCCCAACGAAAATCAAAAGTATATGTGCGCAGGAAATTCTGGATTCCAGAGGAAATCCAACGGTAGAGGCTGTTGTTCTTTTGGACGATGGTACAGGCGGATCCGCTGCTGTTCCCTCCGGAGCATCTACCGGAAGATACGAAGCATTGGAACTGCGAGATGGGGATACAGACCGATATAACGGGAAGGGTGTTCTGCAGGCGGTAGATAATGTGAACAGTGTCATCGCTCCTGCTTTGTCCGGATGCCGGATCAATCAGTATAGCATAGACAGCGCAATGCTGCAGATGGATCATACAGAGGATAAATCCAACTTGGGAGCAAACGCGATACTTGCAGTATCTCTTGCCGCTGCAAAAGCCGGCGCACAGGAAACAAGACTTCCTTTATATCGGTATATCGGCGGAATTGGTGCGGTTCGACTGCCGATTCCTATGATGAATGTGCTCAACGGAGGCGCACATGCTTCCAATAATGTTGATATACAAGAATTTATGATTATGCCGGCAGGTTTTGACAGCTTTTCCGAGGCGCTCTGTGCAGGGAGTGAGATATACCACACTTTGGGAAAAATTTTAAAGCGCGACGGAAAATCTGTTGGTGTCGGGGATGAGGGAGGATACGCACCGGATTTGTCCGGTGAAGAGGAAGCTTTGGATTATCTGGTGCAGGCAATTGAGGAAGCAGGATATACTACCGCGCAGGTACAGATTGCATTGGATGCTGCTGCAAGCGAATGGGCGGATGCTGATGGATACACACTTCCGAAAGCAGGCATAAAAATGACAGCGGAACAGCTGATTGATAAGTGGGATGCGCTAAGCCAAAAGTATCCGATAGTGTCGCTGGAGGATGGTCTTGGAGAAGATGACTTTGCAGGCTGGACGGAGTTGACTCGCCGATTGAGCAGCCGCATGGCGCTTGTGGGAGACGATTTGTTTGTAACGAACACAAAGCGGCTTTGCCGGGGAATTGAGCGGGGGGCAGGAAATGCGATTTTGATCAAACCGAATCAGATCGGCTCATTGACAGAAACACTGGATGTAATCCGTACGGCGCGGGAAAACGGATATCGAACGGTAATTTCCCATCGATCCGGAGAAACAGAAGACGCCAGTATTGCGGATATTGCAGTAGGTATCAATGCAGGATATATCAAATGCGGCGCACCCTGCCGGAGCGAGCGTGTCGCAAAGTATAACCGTCTGCTGCAAATAGAAGCACAGCTTGGCGATGCAGCGGTGTATGGAACCTTTACCAAATCTTAAAAGTTCTAAGCACACACCCACTAAGCCTCCCTTTGTACAAAGGGGTGGCATGGCGTAGCCATGACGGAGGGATTGTCTATGTATAACTGCCGATTTATATTTCCTGCAAAATGATCGCTTTACAATCCCCCAGTCGCTATGCGACAGCCCCCTATGGAGCCACGCAGTGGATCCTCACATGGGGGCCTTTTTATGGTCGACAGTCCCCTAAGATCCGCGTGGCGGATCTTAGGGGACCATTTTCTTTTTTTGTGCTGTGCGGCTTCACCCCCCGCTAAGCCTCCCCTGTGCAAGGGGAGGTGTCAACTAAGCGCAGCGAAGTTGACGGAGGGGTTGTTTAATTTGAAAATATAACATATTGGTAGTAAAACAATCCCTCAGTCACAGCCAAGCTGTGACAGCTCCCTTTACACAAGGGAGCCTTTATTATGTTTGTGCCACGCAGTCACCCCTTTATTTTTAATCAGGTATAAAAAAGCCGCTGATTATATCAGCGGCTTTCTTTAACCAATTTTTACGCTTTGCCTACAGAACCGAAAAGTTCCATTTTTTCTTTTACAGTGTCTTTGATTGCCTGAGTGCCGGGAGCCAGAAGCTTTCTGGGGTCAAAGCCCTTGCCCTGTAAATCTTTGCCTTCTTCTACATACTTGCGAACAGCAGCAGCGAAGGAAATCTGGCATTCTGTATTTACGTTGATTTTTGCAACGCCCAGAGAAATTGCCTTTTTGATCATATCCGCGGGGATGCCTGTGCCGCCGTGCAATACCAGAGGCATGTCCCCTGTTTTCTGCTGGATAGCGTCCAGCGTTTCAAAAGAAAGACCTGCCCAGTTTTCGGGGTATTTACCGTGAATATTGCCGATGCCGGCTGCAAGCATTGTAACGCCCAGATCTGCAATCATTTTGCATTCGTTCGGATCCGCGCATTCGCCCATTCCAACAACGCCATCTTCTTCGCCGCCGATAGATCCGACTTCTGCTTCCAGAGAAAGTCCCTTCTGTGCGCAAACGTCGATGAGCTCTTTGGTTTTTGCGATATTTTCCTCGATCGGATAGTGAGAACCGTCGAACATAATGGAGGAAAATCCTGCTTCAATACACTTGTAGCAGTCTTCGTATGTGCCGTGGTCCAGGTGCAGTGCAACGGGAACGGTGATTCCCAGACTGTCAACCATTGCGTCAACCATAGCGGCAACGGTTTTGAAGCCGCACATATACTTGCCGGCTCCTGCAGAAACGCCGAGAATAACCGGGCTGTTCAGTTCCTGGGCAGTTTCCAGAACCGCCTTGGTCCACTCCAGGTTGTTGATGTTGAATTGACCGACTGCGTACTTGCCGGCCTTTGCCTTGGTCAGCATCTCTTTTGCATTAACTAACATTTGCCCACTCCTTAGAAATTCTGTATTTGTTCTATTTATTATATACCGGGCGCTGTGTAAAATCAAGTCTTTACGGATAGAATTTTCCAAAGTACGGCAGATCTCTACAAAAAGCATAAGGGAAGTTTTCGTTCTATTCACAATTTATGGCAAAAATACAATTGACAATTTTCCAGTCTCCTATATACTATAATATGAAAGAAAAAATAGTGAGGCGCTTGCAGAGTAGAAAGGCAAGGTACGAAAATGCGGAAAACAAAAATTGTATGCACGCTGGGGCCGGCAAGCAACAGCGAAAAGGTGATGCGGAAGATGCTGCGTGCCGGGATGAATGTGGCGAGACTGAATTTCTCCCATGGCACCCATGAGGAGCATAAAAAAACAATCGAGCGGTTTCGGAGTGTGCGGGATCAGATGCATATTTCTGCCGCTGTAATGCTGGATACAAAAGGTCCCGAAATCCGGATCAAAACCTTGCGGGAGGGAAGTGCCGCTGTACATGCAGGCGATACGTATATTTTTACAACCAGAGAAGTGGAAGGCGACGAAAAAGAGGTTTCCATTACGTATCCGGCGCTGCCCGGTCAGCTAAAACCGGGAATTCGTATTTTGCTGGACGATGGGCGGCTGTCTTTCACTGTTACAGAGACTACGGAAACAGATATTGTCTGCCTTGTGGAGACGGACGGTGTGATCAAGAACAGAAAATCGATCAACATTCCCAAGTTCCCTATTGATATGCCTTATCTGAGCGAAGCGGATAAAGCGGACGTGATTTTCGGAATTGAAAATGATGTGGACTTTATTGCTGCATCTTTTGTACGCAGCTGCGAGGATGTGATCGCGCTGCGGAAATTTATGGACTATAACGGCGGTCATAAAATAAAGATCATCTCCAAAATCGAGAATATGCAGGGCGTGGAAAATTTTGATGAGATTCTGGAAGTGTCCGACGGTATCATGGTTGCCCGGGGCGATATGGGCGTGGAAGTGGAATTTGAAAAACTGCCGGGTATTCAGAAGCAGTTTATTAAAAAGTGTTATCAGTCCGGTAAAATTGTCATCACTGCCACCCAGATGCTGGAATCTATGATCAGCAGTCTCACGCCTACCCGTGCAGAAATTTCCGATGTTGCAAATGCGGTGTTTGATGGGACAAGTGCGGTTATGCTTTCCGGTGAAACGGCTATGGGAATTGATCCGCCGCATGTGGTAGAGGTAATGGCAAAGATTGCGCGGCAGGCGGAGCAGGATGCGTTTGCCATGCATGCTTATTCCGGCATTAAATATGAAGAGGATGATGAAGATACGACAAACGCAATTTGCGATGCCGCCTGCACCACCGCGCGGGATTTGCGTGCCAAAGCAATCATTGCGGTGACCCAGTCCGGCTACACGGCGCGTCTGGTTTCCAAATTCAGACCTTTGCAGGCAATTGTAGCGGCAACACCGGAGGAGAAAACCTACCACCAGCTTTCCATGTCCTGGGGTGTGCATCCGGTGATTGCATTGGATCAAAAGGATACAGACAGTCTGTTCCGCCATGCAATCGACTGTGCAAAACAGATTGACGCAGTGGCGAAAGGTGACACTGCGGTAATCACCGGCGGTGTGCCGTTGAATGTGAATGGAACGACCAACACGCTGAAAGTGGTCATGATTTAGGATATGTATAATACCCATCGAGCAAAGCTCTCCCAGTATAGGGAGCTGTCGCTAAGCGAAGCGATAGCGACGGAGGGATTGTTGGTAATACTGTCGATTTGTTAATGCTTCAAATGATAGCAGGACAATCCCTCCGTCATGCCTGCGGCATGCCACCTCCCCTTGCACAGGGGAGGCTTTTTGTTGGTGAGGGCTCCCATGTGAGGATCCACTGTGTAGCTCCATAGGGATTTGACGTAATACATTCAAAAATATAAAGGCCCCCTTGTGCAAAGGGGGCTGTCAGCTAAGCGCAGCGTGCTGACTGAGGGATTGTATAGCAAAACTGTCGATTTGCAGGCTATCTAAAATGAATGTAAAGCAATCCCTCCGAACTTTGCACAAGGGAGTTTTTTGTTGAATATATTCAATGATACTGCGGCAAATAATCCCCATGTGCTTCGATTAGTTCATCCACCATTTTCCGAATGGTGTCTATATCCAATTCGCTGCCAGTATGAGGATCCAGCATTGCTGCCTGATAAATATGCTCCTTCTTTCCTGTAACAGCAGCCTCAATGGTAAGAAGCTGTACGTTGATATTTGTCATATTCATGGCTGCACACTGTACAGGCAATGCGCCAACATAGCAGGGATGTATGCCGGTTCCGTTTATAAGGCAGGGGACTTCCACACAGGCGTTTTCCGGGAGATTTTCGATCAGATGTCCCTTGTTCAGCACATTACCGCCAATTTGATACGGCGTGTCTGTCAAAATGGATTCCATAATATGGGATGCATATTCATTGGAACGTTCATGTTTTTTAATACCGCCCGCCAGCATTTCTTCATATTCCTTTTTCCAGTAATTGATTTGGTTGATACACCGTCGGGGATATTCGTCAAGGGGAATATTGTACCGTTCAATCAATTCGGGATATTTGGATTTAATATAGAACATGTTGTATTCCGCATTGTGTTCGCTGGATTCTGTGCAGTAATAGCCGAAATGCTTGATATAGTCCAGACGTATTTTATTGTAGCATTCCGGATCCTCCAGAAACTGCGGAACCTTGGCTTTGATTTCCGGATACATATCCTTCCCGTCTTTGTCTTTCATCTCCAGCAGCCATGCCATGTGATTGATTCCGGCAATCAACGATGTATGTCCTTCTAACTTGTCATTCATTCCAAGAGTGTTTAGCAGTGAGGATACGCAGACCTGGACGCTGTGGCAAAGTCCCACTGTTTTTACGTTTGTATGCAGCTGCATGAATCCTGACAGCATTGCCATAGGATTGGTGTAGTTCAGGAAAAGTGCATCCGGGCAAACTTCTTCCATGTCCCGGGCGAAATCTGCCATTACAGGGATTGTGCGCAGCGCGCGCATAATGCCGCCGATTCCAAGCGTGTCACCAATGGTTTGCTGCAAACCGTATTTTTTAGGAACTTCAAAATCAATAATGGTACAAGGATCGTAAAGGCCCACCTGAATCGCATTGACAACAAAATCTGCACCGCGCAGTGCGTCTTTTCTTTGTTCAACGCCCAGATAGCATTCTATTTTTCCGAATCCTCCGGTGGATTCCCGGACCTTTTCTAAAATCACGCGGCTTTGTTCCAGCCGCTCTCCGTCAATGTCGTATAATGCAAATATGCTGTCCCGCAGAACCTCCGAACACATACAGTCGCCGATTACGTTTCGTGCAAAAACCGTGCTTCCCGCACCAAGAAAAGTGAGTTTCATAGACTCCGCCTCCTTTTGTTTATGTTATTAGTATAAAAATATATCCCCTTGTTTTCAATGGGTTTTTGTTGCATTTACTTGTTGTTTTGTTATATAATAATCACAGTAAAAGTATTGGAGAAGCATATGCATCACTCAGAATTGATTGTAAACAGAAAATACGGCGGACTGAATCCGGTGCAATTCGGATATGAGGACTGCTGTCCTTCGCACACATACGGTCCGGCAGTGCGGGGACATTGGCTTTTGCACTATGTAAAATCCGGCTGCGGCACGTTTTACAGAGAGGGAAAGGATTGGGCAGTGCAGCCGGGGGAAATTTTTGTGATCCCGCCGAATGTTGAAACCATTTATTCAGCGGATCGGGAAAAACCGTGGAGGTATATTTGGATTGGGTTTACCTGTGAGGGAGAATTGCCGATAAATCTAGAGCCGATTGTAAGATGTCCGGCTGCGGGAAGAATTTTTGAGAAAATGAAACAGTGTGAACAGTATGAAAGCGGAAAATGTGCATTTTTGAGCGGGATGCTTTGGCAGTTTGTGAGCGCGATGCTGGAAACGGAAAAAGCATCCGAAAAAGGATCCGATTATGTGCAGAAGGCAATCAATTACATGGATACGGAATATATGCGCAGTATTACAGTGGAAGAAATTGCGCGAAGGCTGAATCTCAACCGGAGCTATTTTTCTGCACTTTTCAGGCGGCAGATTGGTGTTTCCCCCCGGGAATATTTGATGGATGTCCGGCTGAAAAAGGCGGCGGAAATCATGATTGAATATGGCGGGACGCCCACGGTTGCCGCTGCATCTGCCGGGTATACTGATATTTATCAGTTTTCTAAAATATTTAAAGAAAAGTATGGGGTATCTCCCCGGGCGTATATCAAGGCGTATCGGGGGAAGGAATAAATTGATGATATTAGCATGTAACAATCCCTCCGAGCTTTGCTGCGCAAAGCCCACCTCCCTTTGCACAAAGGAGGCTTTAGAGCTTGGTAGAAGTCTGCGGTGCTCCACAAGGGAGGCTCAGGTTTGTGCAGATCTGCGCGGTATTGCCAAGCCCCTAAATAAAAAAAGGCTCCCTTGTGTAAAGGGAGCTCCCGCGTTAGCGGGTGAGGGATTGTTATACAATCATTTTGCAAGATTTTTAAACCGGCAGTATGTATGGAACAATCCCCCGCCGATTGCATCGGCACCCCTTTGCAAAGGGGTGCCTTTTCATTGGGTAAGCAGGTTTATCCCAAAAGGGCATCCAAGCGTTTGCCGATTTCCTGCAAAAACTCTTCTGTGTCAACCTTGCGTTTGTTTTCCAGGTCAGACAGAATAAACAAATCTCCTGTCATGACGCCATCCTCAATAGTATCAATCGTTGCCTTTTCCAGCATGTTTGCATAGTTGCAAAGACCCGGCAGATTGTCCAACTCGCCCCGCTTGCGCAGTGCGCCGGACCATGCAAAAATGGTAGCTACGCTGTTGGTGGAGGTTTTTTCGCCTTTCAGATGCTTATAGTAATGACGCTGAACAGTTCCGTGGGCTGCCTCATATTCATATGCACCGTCCGGAGATACCAGCACACTGGTCATCATGCCAAGACTGCCGTAGGCAGTGGCAACCATGTCGCTCATTACATCCCCGTCGTAGTTTTTGCATGCCCAGATGTATCCGCCACTACTGCGGACTACACGGGACACAGCATCATCAATGAGAGTATAGAAATATTCAATACCCAGCGCGTCAAATTTTTCTTTATATTCCGTCTCAAAGATTTCTGCAAAAATATCCTTGAAACGATGATCGTATTTTTTGGAAATGGTGTCTTTGGTAGCGAACCACAAATCCTGTTTGGTATCCAATGCGTAATTGAAGCAGCTGCGTGCAAAGCTTGCAATGGAACGGTCTGTATTGTGCATGCCCTGGATCACACCGTCACCGTCAAAGGAATGGATCAGCTGTCGGGTTTCATTGCCTTCGACATCCGTACAGACAAGCTCGCATTTGCTCCCTGCGGGAACCTGCATTTCCGTATTTTTGTAAACATCACCGTATGCGTGACGGGCAATTGTGATGGGTTTTGTCCATGTAGGTATGTAGGGATTGATTCCTTTGGCAAGAATCGGTGCGCGGAACACGGTGCCGTCCAGGATAGCGCGGATGGTTCCGTTGGGGCTTTTCCACATTTCCTTCAGGTTATATTCCGGCATACGTGCAGCGTTTGGTGTAATGGTTGCACATTTTACTGCTACACCGTATTTTTTGGTTGCCTCTGCGGCGTCGATGGTGACCTGATCATCGGTATCATTTCTGCAAACCAGACCCAGATCGTAGTATTCGCTTTTCAGGTCTACGTGGGGGCAGATCAGAATATCCTTGATCATCTGCCAGATTACCCGCGTCATTTCGTCTCCGTCCATCTCTACCAGGGGCGTTTTCATTTCGATTTTTGCCATAGGTTTCATCCTTCCGTGTGTATATTTGGTTTTGCGTTTGCTTTTCTGTCATGCGCCTTCTCACTCGTCGGCGTTTTTGATTTGATTCATGCTGTAGCGCCCTTCAATGGCACGCCGCAGAGTGATTTCGTCTGCATATTCTAAATCCCCGCCTACCGGCATACCGTTTGCGATCCGGCTCACCCGCACACCGAGGGGAGCGATCAGCCGGGACAGATACATTGCTGTAGTTTCTCCCTCGGGGGTGGGATTGGTAGCAAGAATCACTTCTGTCACAGTGCCGTCCAGCCGGGAAATCAGTTCCCGGATTTTCAGCTTTTCCGGACCGATTCCTTTCATAGGAGAGATAACACCGTGGAGCACATGATACAGTCCGTTGTATTCATTCATTTTTTCCAGCGCCATTGCTGCCCGGAAATCTTCTACTACGCAGATGGTGCTTTTGTCTCTGCTCGGTGCAGCGCATACGGGGCAAAGCTCTGATGCGGAAATATTTTGACAGCATTTGCAAAATCCAATTTCTGTTTTTGCAGCTATCAGTGCCTGGGAAAACGCCTGTACATCTTCCTCGGGGAGATCCAGCACGCTGAGCGTCAAACGCATGGCAGTTTTTCTGCCGATGCCGTCCAGTCGCCGGAACATATCGCATAGACGTTCAATCTGTTCTGGATAAACTGCCATAATTAAAGCATTCCGGGAAGTCCCATGCCGCTTAGGGGGCCGGTAACCTTCCCCATTTCCGCATTATTTGTATCGGATACGGTTTTAATTGCCTCGTTGATTGCGGCGGTCAATATATCCTGCAGGGTTTCGATATCGTCCGGATCAACAATTTCCGGGCTGATTTCCAGAGCGCTCACTTCTAACTTGCCGTTGATTTTCACTTTAACAGCGCCGCCGCCTGCACTGATATCGTATTCTTTTTCATCCAGTTCTTCCTGAAGGGCTGCCATGTCCTCCTGCATTTTCTGTGCCTGCTTCAGCATGTCCTGCATATTGCCCATGCCGCCGCCCCGTCCCTGGGGAAGTCTTGCTTTCATAGTTGGTTCCTCCGTTATATAATCTGTTAAAGCAGTTTTCCGATTTCGTCTGCCGGATCCGCTTCTTTTGCACCTGCGGCTTTGCCTTCCACAATTACATTTGCTTTGCCGTCTGTAATTTTTGCTAATGCAAATGCGCTTGCAACTGCTTCTTTTGCGTCTGCCTGACCCAGTAGTGAAGCTGCAAAATTGTCGGCGCAGATATAAAGCGTTCTGCCATCGGCAGAGGTGCGGATATCTGCCCCGGTGAGAAATCCGGCAAGTGCTTTATGTCCTTCATCCAGTCGCGAAAGCGCCTCGCTGATATCCCGCACTTTTTGGGTTACGCCATCGCTTGCCGGTGCTTTTGTGTCTTTTTCCGGGGGGCTTGCAGCAGGTGCTGCTTCATGAACTGCCGGTTCTTCTTTTGCAGGTGCCGGCGCTGTTTTGGACATGGGAGCACCCATATCGATCAGTGCCAGTTTATCTTCCAATGCGGAAATCCTTGCAGCCATTGCCTCCGGAGTAACGTCCAACTGGGGTTTACACATTTTCAGAAGCGCAAGCTCTGCCGTCATCCGCTTTGTTGCCGGAGTGCGTGCCATTTTAGCCGCCGCATCGTCTAATAAGCTGCATATGTGGATCAGCCGTGGCATGGTGAATTTCTCTGCTGCCTTGGTGAGAATTTCCAACTCCTGAACAGTCAAATCCAGATATGCCGCCGGATCCGGCGCATATTTACAAATGAGCATATCCCGCACAAAGGAGAGGAGCTCCTGCCAGTAAACAGAAATATCTTTTGCGGAGGATACTACATCTGATACGATGCCGAACAACGCACCGATATCTTCCTGCGCTACATAGGTCAGCGCTTTTGCAGCTGCATCATATCCGGACAGACCGAGCAATTCCCGGACTTGCTCCGCTGTAATATCGCTGCCGCCTGCGCCGCACAGCTCCATCAGTCCGATGGCGTCCCGCATGCCGCCCTGTGCCTGCCGTGCCAGCAGAATTGCCGCATCTTCGGACAGGGCCATGTTTTCCTGTTCAGCGATATAAGCAAGCCGCCGGGCGATGACTTTCACATCAATCCGATGAAAATCAAACCGCTGACAGCGGGATATTATAGTTGCCGGGAGCTTTTGCAGTTCTGTGGTGGCAAGGATAAATACCACATGCTCCGGCGGTTCTTCTATGGTTTTCAGCAATGCGTTGAAGGCGCCTTGGGAAAGCATGTGTACTTCATCAATGATATACACTTTCCGGTTCAGCATTGCAGGGGTGTAGGATGCTTCGTCACAAATCTGACGGATCGCGTCTACGCCGTTGTTGGACGCGGCGTCCATTTCGATTACATCGGTTGCGGTACCGGCTGCGATTTCCCGGCAGGCTGCGCACTGTCCGCAGGGACTGCCGTTCTTTGGCGCTTCGCAGTTGATTGCCCGGGCCAGGATTTTTGCACAGGTGGTTTTGCCCGTGCCCCGGGACCCGCAAAACAGATACGCATGGGAGACACTGCCGTGCTCAACTTCATACCGAAGTACATCGGTAATATGCT
>BLMO01000019.1 GCA_011957885.1 Clostridiales bacterium | reverse complement strand
GCTGTCTAACATGATGAATTCCGTTGTGCGCGCAGACGGAAGCCCAGGCTGGGCAATGATAGCCATGCTGACGGGTGCGGCAATCAATATTATTTTGGATCCTCTGTTTATTTTTGGATTTCATTGGGGGATGACGGGTGCGGCGCTGGCAACGGGAATCGGTCAACTGGCGTCCTTTGTCCTGTGCGTGTGGTATTTTTTTCATACAAAGACCTTCAAATTGGATGCAAAATGCTTTGTGCCGGATTTTAAGGCGGTTTCCGGTGCTCTGCGCCTTGGGATATCTTCGTTTATTACGCAGGTTACAATCGTAGTAGTAGTGCTTGTCTGCAATATTATGCTGGTGAAATATGGGACAACATCACAATACGGCGCGGATATCCCTATTGCAGTGATCGGAATTGAAAGCAAGGTATTTACGGTTGTAATCAATCTGGTGGTAGGGATTGTTCTGGGCTGTCAGCCGATTATCGGATATAATATTGGCGCAGGGAAGTTTGACCGGGTAAAAAAGCTGTATAGGGCTATTCTTTTCTGTACTGTTTTGATTGGAGTTCTTTCAACATTGCTGTTTGAATTCGCGCCTGACGCGGTGGCACGGCTGTTCGGTACGCCGACGAATATTCCTAATCCTACGGACTATTGGCTGTTTGCCGAAAAAACATTCCGCATTTTTCTGTCTCTTGTGACCTTTACCTGTGTGATAAAAATGTCATCTATATTCTTTCAGGCAGCAGGGAAGCCGGTGCGTGCGATCGTTGCCTCTCTGATTCGCGACATCGTGTGTTTTATTCCGCTGATCGTGATATTGCCGCAATTTATGGGGATTGAGGGAATCCTGTATGCGGCACCGATTGCAGACTGTATTGCCATGGTTGTGACGGGCATTCTGACAGCAACATATATGCGTACCCTTCGATGACTGCAAAAAATACAAATTTGCATTGACTTGCTGCGGTATCTGTGGTATACTATTTTGGAATTTGAGGGAGTAGATGGCTCAGGATTGAGTGGCAAGTCAACAGACTGGCGGCGGTTGCCGTCTGGCTTGTCTTAAACAGCGAGACTCAAGTACAGCACACTGTACTTGGGTCTTTTTATATGAACAGAACAAGGTGTAAGTTGGAGGACAAGTTATGGGAATTTTAGAACTGATTTTAATTGCAGCGGGGTTGTCTATGGATGCCTTTGCAGTTTCTGTATGTAAGGGCTTGTCAGCGGGAAAACTGCAATGGAAACATTATTTGATTGTTGGTGTATGGTTTGGAGGTTTTCAGGCGCTGATGCCTACCCTTGGATATTTTCTCGGATCAACTTTTGAAAAATATATCACTTCCTTTGACCATTGGATCGCGTTTGTTCTGCTTGCCGTAATCGGCGGAAATATGCTGCGGGAAGGGCTTTCGGGGGATGAAGAGCAGGGGGATGCGTCTTTTGCGTTTCGGACGATGTTTCTTCTTGCTGTGGCGACAAGCATTGATGCACTGGCAGTTGGAATTACCTTTGCATTGCTGCCGGATGTACATATTGCAGCTGCGGTAGGAATAATCGGCGGAATTACCTTTGTCCTTTCGGCTGTTGGGCTGAAAGTCGGAAATATATTTGGACTGAAATACAAGAGTAAAGCCGAAATTGCCGGCGGCGTAATCCTCATTTTAATGGGAATCAAAATTTTGCTGGAGCACTTGGGAATCATTCATTTTTGAGGGGATGATTTATTAAAGTTTTTACATACGTCAAAAGATTCCCCCCCAGCAAAGAGAGTTGTCGTGAAGCACAAACTTCATAAGCCGTCCTTGTGCAAAGGGAGGTGGTATGCCCAAGCGTAGCGATCCTGACGGCGGGATTGTTTAGGTAATACTCTCAATTTTAAGTTTCTGTTAAATGATTATTGTAATACAATCCCTCACCCGCTTCGCGGGAGCTCCCTTTGCACAAGGGAGCTTTTTTATGATTATGCTTTGTGCGAGCTCTCTTTTTTATTATGGGGGGATTTGTGATTTGCAGGGCTCCCCTTGCATAGGGGAGCCTTTTTTTGTTTGCATAAATCCTTTATTTGTGATTCTTATTGACAAATCGACGGTACCATGATACAATACATCCATATTTGCGAATTATTTGCAAATTGAGAGGACGAACATGAAAAATTATCATACAGAACAACGCAGAGAGCTTTTGAATTTTCTGACGGAGCATAAAGGCAGGCAGTATTCCGTTGAGGAAATTGCCGATGCGCTATGTACAGATGGAAGCATCAGCATCAGCTCCATATACAGAAATATTAACGCACTGGTTGCACAGGGCATTATCCAGCGGTTTTCTAAGGACGGAAGCAGAAAATTCGTTTATCAATATATTGGCGATGGAGACTGCAGCGAGCACATCCATTTGAAATGTGAAATATGCGGCTGCATCTTTCATATGGACCCGCGTGCAATGGAGGCGGTAGACGCATCTGCCAATGCCGCCGCTGCCGGATTTCATATCGACAGGAAAAAAACAATACTATACGGCGCGTGTGGAAAATGCAAATGAGTAAATATTGCTGCACAGTATCAGGATGGAGTTTTATGAAAAAATCGGTTGCCTACATATTTGCACTTTTGTTGGTGATTCTGCCGCTGGGAGCATGCGGCGGACAGAATGAAGCGGGAAAAACGGAAAAAATAAAAATCGTATCGGCGATATTTCCTTCCTATGATTGGGTGCGGGAAATTCTCGGTGAGCGAAGTACCGCGGTCGATTTGGAACTGCTGATAGACAATGGTGTGGACATGCACAGCTATCAGCCGTCTGCACAGGATATGATTACGATTTCTGATTGTGATATGTTTATTTATGTTGGCGGGGAATCGGATGCATGGGTGCAGGACGCTTTGGGTGCCAATGAAAATCCTGACCGCATTGTGATAGATCTGATGCAGATACTGAAGGATGCTGAAAGAGCTGCAGGAGAAGATCCGGACGAGCATGTATGGCTGTCGCTGGAAAATGCGAAGGTTTTGTGCGCATCTATTGCAGACCAGCTTGTGCAGCTGGATGCAGACGGTGCAGAGATATATACGTCAAATTTGCAGATATATATAGAAAAATTGGACGCACTGGATGAACAATATAGGACTACAGTGGAGAATGCCGAACAGAAAACGCTTATTTTCGGTGATCGGTTTCCATTCCGGTATTTATTTGCTGATTATGGTATAGAATGCCATGCCGCTTTTGCAGGGTGTTCTGCCGATGCGGAAGTGAGCTTTGAAACTGTTGTTTCTTTGGCGGAAAAGCTGGATACGCTGAACCTTTCGGCTGTATTGGTGTCGGAAACCTCCGATAAAACATTGGCAAAGGCAATTGTAGAAAATTCAAAAGCAAAGGATCAGAAAATTTTCGTTTTGGATTCTATACAATCCGTCACTGCGGATCAGATAAAAAAGGGAATTTCCTATTTATCCATTATGGAAGATAATCTCGCGGTGCTGCGCAATGCGTTGCAAAAGCAGGCGTGAGGGAGGGACTATGGCACAACTTACCTGTCAGAATCTGGCGCTTGGATATGAAGGCAAGCGGGTCGCAGAAAATTTATCTTTTGCTGTGGAAGCGGGAAACTATCTTTGTATTGTGGGCGAAAACGGATCCGGTAAAAGCACACTGGTCAAAACGATTTTGCGGTTGGTGCCGCCTCTGGCGGGCAGCGTGCAGTTCGGGGATGGTCTGCGATCCTGTGAAATTGGATATTTGCCTCAGCAATCTGCCGCGCAAAGAGATTTTCCTGCCTCTGTGCAGGAAATTGTTTTGTCCGGATGCTTAAATCGCTGTGGTCTGCGTCCTTTTTATTCCCGGGAAGAAAAAAATTTGGCAAATGCCAATATGAAGCGGCTGGGGATTGATACTTTGGCACACAAATGTTATCGTGAACTATCCGGCGGGCAGCAGCAGCGGGTGCTTCTTGCACGTGCATTATGCGCTACCCGTAAGTTGCTGCTGCTGGACGAGCCGGCGGCGGGATTGGATCCGGCTGCAGAGGCGGAGATGTATCAGATGATTGAAATGCTGAACCACACGGACGGGATCACAGTGATTATGATTTCGCACGATATAGCCGCAGCCGTAAACTATGCCAGTCATATTCTGCATATCGGCGGAAAGGAACAGCTTTTTTTCGGTACGGCAGAAGCATACAGTCATAGTGAATTCTATTGTGCATTACAGGAAGGACACAGCGGCGGTGATGGAAAATCTATTAAATAAACTTGTTTTTTATTTTGAATATCCCATCGTTCGGTATGCGCTGATTGCCGGTGTGCTGATTTCTCTGTGTGCCTCTCTTTTGGGTGTTACGTTGGTTTTAAAACGGTATTCCTTCATGGGAGACGGATTGTCCCATGTTGCGTTCGGCGCGGTTGCGATTGCATCAGTGCTGCGGATTTCCAACAGTATGCTTATTGTCATGCCTGTTACGATTCTGTTTGCTGTTTTGCTGCTTTGCACCGGAAGAAATGCAAAAATCAAAGGAGACGCTGCAATTGCAATGCTTTCGGTGGGAGCCCTTGGAATTGGGTATCTGCTGATGCATATATTTGGAGCGTCCTCTAACGTATCCGGAGATGTGTGTACCTCGTTGTTCGGGTCCGCTTCTATTTTGACGCTGACTGCGGCGGATGTGTGGGTTTGTGTAGTTATGTCCATATTGGTAATTGCCGTATATCTGCTGTTTTATAATAAAATTTTTGCAGTTACTTATGATGAAACCTTTGCGCGCGCTACGGGGATCCATTCCGGCGTTTATAAGCTGATTCTGGCGGTTGTGACGGCGGTGATTATTGTGCTTGCCATGAATCTTGTGGGATCGCTGCTGATTTCGGCGCTGATTATATTCCCCGCCTTATCCGCCATGCGTTTGTTTCAAAGCTTTCGCTCCGTTGTTCTTTGCAGTGCTGCTTTTTCTGTGGTTTGTGCAGCCTGCGGAATCCTGATTTCCGTATTGTTTGCTTCTCCCGCAGGTGCAACCATTGTTTGCGTGAATATTGCAGCATTTGGGGTATTTACCGTTTTGGGCTATGTGAAAGGGCGGCGGATTTGACAGGTGCATTTTTGTGCAACCCTACAAAAGACGTATTTTGCTGGATTTGTTCATTTTTTCATGGTAAAATAATTTCTGGTTCTTTAAATTGCTGCATTTTATGCTATGTACATACGGGTGCGGCATACTTATAAATGAAAAGATTAACCGCGATGCGGTAGGGAGTTATGATTATGTGGATAAAAATTGCCCTTGAAAAAAAGAAACGCAATATTATTTTATATTGTATAGCCGCCGTTTTGTTTGCTGCTGCAACATTTGCTGTCGGCGCCCATCCGGCGATCTGTATTGGCGGCGCAGCACTTATGTTTTGTGCATTGTTCTTTCAGCTTCGGTTGTCTCAGTCGCTTCCTTCCTGGGCAGGATTCCTGATTTTAGCAGCATTGACGGTGATTGTGTTTGTTCTGATGCAGGTTACGATCAGCTGCGGTATTTTTTTAATCGGTCCGCTGAAGTTGATAATAAATCTGCTGCTGCTGCTGGGTGCAGCATCGTTTCTTTGGATTATTACCGGCAGTATTCGTATTTCCACGTTGATCCTTCTTGCGTTTTCTACAGTTGTAGCGGTGATTGACCATCTGGTTGTGCAGGCGAGAAGCTTTGAAATTCAGTTTTCCGATCTGCATTCCATTGGTGTTGCTGCGCAGGTAGCGGGAGGGTATTCCTTTACCCTGTCTCCAGTAACGATGATTGGACTTGTGCTGAGCATTTGCTTTGGAATCTTTTTGGTGCGCACTGTTTATCCGAAGCAGAAACGCACGCAAAGTATGATGCTGTTGAGTCTTGGCTCTGTTGTTATGATGATTCTGTGTACCGTTGTGGTATATACCCAGTTTATGGCTCCTGTAATTGGATATCAGGATAAGTATTGGAAATACAGGGGAAGTGAACGGAACGGATTTTGGGTGAACATGATTTATTCTGCTTCCGCAACCCGGGTGCAGGTTCCGAAGGACTATGATCCGGACGGGCTGGAGCAGTCTTTGGACGAATATCTTGAAAAAGCAGACGGGGAAACGGTAATCCCTGAAGAACAGGAGCCTGTCCGAGAGAAAAAACAGCCCAACGTAATTGTGGTTATGAATGAGACATTTTCCGATGTACATAACATTGCAAAATATTTGGGACACGATATGCCGGTATCCGCACCGGTTACCCCGTTTCTTGATTCTCTTTCCAACACATCGGATAATATTATAAAAGGACATTCTATCGTATCGGTATACGGCGGAAACACTGCCAATTCAGAATTGGAATTTTTATCAGGCTTGTCCATACAGTTTATACCCCGCAATACAGTTGCCTATAACCTGTATATGACAGAACAAAACAGCTTCACTATGGTGGATTTGTTTAACAAGGCGGGATATCACACGCTTGCCATTCACCCGGAGGATCGCACCAACTGGCAGCGGGAGAAAAACTATGGCTATTTTGGGTTTGATCAGACCTTGTTTAAAGATGACTTTACAGATCTTACGGACGAGGATTATTACAGAGGACATGTCAGCGACGCATCTATATATGATAAGATTATTGACATGTATGAAAATCGGGATTCGGATGAACCGTTGTTTGCCTTTGTGGTGACAATGCAGAATCACGGCGGATTTTCTTCGTCGAACTTTGATTATACGATTACCTTGGATGGATACGAACGGTATACTGGCGTGCAGGAATATCTTTCCTCCATCAATAATGCGGACAAAGCATTTCAGTCACTTGTAGAATACTTTGAATCGGTGGACGAGGACACGCTGATTCTGTTTTACGGAGACCATCAGCCATCGTTGACCAATATTGGTGCTCTGTTCTTTGATGCCACAGATGATTCCTCCACAGAAGTGCAAATGGCAAAGTATGTGGTACCGTATGTGTTCTGGGCAAACTATGATCTGAGCGAGGCACAGGAGCGCTTGCCTGCGCAGCGGGAGCTTACCAGTTTGAATTTTCTGCCCGCATGGCTGCTTGAGATTTTGGATATGGAACAGAACTCCAGCCGGTTTTTACATTTTGTGGACACGCTGAACGAAGAAGTCATGGCGATGAGTGCTATGGGTTGGTATGATTATAACCAAACGTTTCATGAGTCTTCCTACAGCGCGCCGAACTTGACAGATTCTTTGAAGCTGTACAGCTATCTGCAGTATAACGCACTTTATGATAACAAGGATCGTATCAAAGATATATTTGAAATGCCCTAATAAGGAAAAACGCCGATTATATCGGCGTTTTTTGATTGGAATCTTTTCAACTGTCTCCGGTCTCTCGGTGAAAATAGTGGTACAGCAAGTCGCACCCACACTTTATAAGCCTCCCCCCAGCAAAGGGAGGTGGGTTTTGTGCAGCAAAACTCGGAGGGATTGTTTGGGTAATATTCTTGGTTTTAAGATCCTGTAAAATGATTATTGTGTAACAATCCCTCACCCGCTTCGCGGGAGCTCCCTTTGCACAAGGGAGCCTTTTCTTCGTTTATGCTACGCCAGAGCTTCTTTGCTATAGGAGCCTTTTCTCTTTATTATTCTGCGGTTTTCTCAAACTGACTGTTGTACAGATCTGCGTAAAAACCGTTCTTTGCGATCAACTGCTCATGGTTGCCGCTTTCAATAATGTCGCCATCTTTCATGACCAGAATCAAATCAGCATTTTTAATGGTGGACAGGCGATGCGCAATGATGATAGAAGTGCGGCCTGCCATCAGCTTATCCATGGCTTCCTGAATCTGAATTTCCGTGCGCGTATCTACGGAACTGGTTGCTTCATCCAGAATCAGCATAGGTGCATTTTCCACCATGGCACGGGCAATCGTAATGAGCTGCTTCTGCCCGGCAGACAAACTATCGTTTTCATGGAGAATAGTGTCATAGCCTTCCGGCAGTGTTTTGATAAAATGATGAATTCCTACTGCTTTGCAGGCGGAAATTACATCATCCTCGGTGACGCCTTTTTTACTGTAAACGATATTATCCCGGATTGTGCCTTCGAACAGCCAAGTGTCTTGCAAAACCATACAGAACAGTGCGTGCACGTTTTCTCGTGTGAGACTGCGCAGGGGCACGCCGTCGATCAGAATATCTCCTTTGTTCGTTTCGTAAAACCGCATGAGCAGATTTACCATGGTGGTCTTTCCGGCGCCGGTCGGACCTACAATGGCAACCTTCTGTCCGGCAAGAACCTTTGCGGAGAAGTCTTGAATGATGATTTTATCCTCGTTGTAGCCAAACTGCACGTTCCGGAATTCGATATTCCCCTGGGCCGTTTCCAACCGCTCGGTTTTATTGCTTTCGTCTGCTAATTCATTCTCGC
>BLMO01000018.1 GCA_011957885.1 Clostridiales bacterium | reverse complement strand
CCAGCTTTGCAAACAGCCGCACGCCGGTCGGAAGTTCCATATGGGTGATTTCGACAAGCGGCGTTCTGCCGATCAGCTCCTGCATAGATTTATAGTATCTCATTTACTTTTCCTCACTTTCTGCAATTGCGCGCTCAAGGTCTGCTTTCAAATCGTCTGCGTTTTCAATTCCCACAGACAGCCTGATAAGTCCGTCTGTAATACCGACCTTCTGCCGAATCTCATAGGGTATAGACGCATGGGTCATACTCGCCGGATGGCAGACAAGGCTTTCCACACCGCCGAGACTTTCGGCAAGGGCAATCAGATCCAGAGATGAAAAGAATTTTTTGATATTGTAATTTTCTTTTAATTCAAAGGAAATCATAGCGCCTCCGTTCTTTGCCTGCCGTTTGTTGATCTCATACCCCTGTGCATCCGGCAGTCCCGGATAATACACCTGTTTTACAGCTTTATGACCGCTCAGGTACTTTGCGAGTTTTTCTGTATTCTCCACATGGCGGTCAAGGCGAACACCCAAAGTCTTGATACCGCGAATCAGAAGGAAAGAATCAAAGGGGCCAAGCACGCCGCCGGTGGCATTTTGAATAAACGCTAAACGCTCTGCAAGTTCAGCATCGTTCACTACTACAAGTCCGGCAACAAGATCGCTGTGGCCGCCGAGATATTTCGTTGCGCTGTGAATGACAATATCCGTACCAAGTTCAATCGGGCGCTGAAGATAGGGCGTCATAAAGGTATTGTCAACGATAGAAAGAATTCCGTGTTTTTTTGCAAGAGAAGCCACTGCCGCAAGGTCGGTAATGGTAAGCAGCGGATTTGCAGGGCTTTCCACAAGAATTGCCTGAACGTCAGGGGTAATTTTCGTTTCCAAAGCGCCGATATCCGTTGTGTCCTCAATGGAATATCCGATATTGAAGTTTTTAAAGATCTTATCAAGCAAACGAAAAGTACCACCGTATACATTACTGGATATCAATATTTTGTCTCCGGATTTGAACAAGCTGAGTACCGCCGTGATAGCCGCCATACCTGACCCGAAAGCAAATCCGGCGCTCCCTCCTTCAAGCTCTGCAATCAGCGCTTCCAGCGCCGCTCTTGTAGGATTGCCGGTGCGGGAATACTCCCAACCTGTATTTTCACCAAGTGCACGCTGTTCATAGGTTGATGTCTGATAAATCGGCACATTGACCGCGCCGGTGTGCTTATCGCCGTAAATTCCCCCATGAATAAGGGCTGATTCAATTTTTCTGTAGTTTGCCATTTCGATTTCCTCCGATTTCATAATAAATTGATTCGATTCTGAACAACAGCGCATGACAGCGCCGTCGTTTATTTTTCTGCACGGTCAGATATCACGCGAAGCGCGTAAGGAAAGATATGCTACTGTTTCGCTGTCCATGGCGCAGATGATCCCGATCGTCAGTTCAGATTTCATATTCGAGCTTCTCCTCCGTCCACTCTGCAAGAACGGCAAGCATATCCTTTGCTGTTTCCTTTGCACCCGCAAGATCATGCTCTCTGTGATTTCCGCATTCTTCCCTGCGGCTGCCGGGAATTTCACCTTTAAAGTCCTTTATGAAAGCAAAGGATTCTTTCACAAGCCGAATTGCGTCTGCTTGGCTTACCATATCCCGAAGCAGAAGGTAAAAACCTGTCCGGCATCCCATAGGACCGATATAAATTACACTGTCGGCATATTTACTGTTTCTTGCGTATGTAGCAAATAAATGCTCAAAGGTATGCAGCGCACCGTTTCCGAGATAATCACCGCCGTTCGGCTTTTTCATCCGAATATCATAGGTCACCACATCACCATCAATTCTCGATATATACATTCCTTTTTCAAGCCTGTCATGATTGACTGAAAAGCTGGCGATTCGTTTCATTCTGCTGCCTCCTGTATTTTTTTCTTCAAAGCTTCGGCAATATCAGTTTTCTCCCATGTGAAATCCGCATCTTTACGGCCGAAATGCCCGTATGCGGCGGTTTTTGTATAGATTGGACGGCGGAGAGAGAATTTTTGAATGATTGCTCCGGGGCGGAGATCGATCAGTTCGGTTACGGCTTTCTCAAGAATTTCATCGGATACCTTTCCGGTGCCGTAGGTGTTTACATTCACTGAAACAGGAGCGGCAACGCCGATTGCATAAGCTACCTGGATTTCCGCTTTTTTTGCAAGTCCGGCTGCGACAATATTTTTAGCGGCGTATCTTGCAGCATAAGCGGCGCTGCGGTCAACCTTTGTGGGATCCTTTCCAGAGAACGCACCGCCGCCGTGGCGCGCTGCTCCGCCATAGGTATCTACAATGATTT
>BLMO01000017.1 GCA_011957885.1 Clostridiales bacterium | reverse complement strand
ATGCTTGACCGTCACGTTGGTGTGGATGCTTTGATCGCCCGGCAATCGGAAAAGCTCTCTGACTCACAGGCGGAAGAAATCGATCAAATGAAACGAAAGGCGAAAGTAAAGAAAACCGCTCTCACCCATGATATGGACGCGCTTGACAGGCAGATAAAAGCGTTAGAATCCGAGCGGGAAACGATTACAAACGACCGCTTAAAGCTGCTTGCATTGGATAAAAAAATCAATCTCCTCCGGCAGGAATATATGAAGAGACAGGAATGTCAGTTTTTTGACGCCATGCGACTGGATTTGGAATTAGAGGAACAGATTAAAGAATTTACCGAAAAAGAAAAGCTGACCGCAAGGGTCACGAGAGAATTTGTATTGAAAGTGGAGGGAATATTATGAGCATTGATCAAAATAGAAGAACATTAAATCAACTTGATAAGGAATTAGCTGATTTTGAGAAAAAACTCGCTGATGTAGTAAGAAAAGAAGCAGACAAAACAAAACGGATTAACGATACACAAAAAAGCATCACAAAGAATACCTCTTCTTCTATGCTTCAATCGAAATTACGTCAGATACAGGAATATCAAAATGATTTAGTTAAAATTTCAAATAATAAAGCTGATATTAATAAAAAAATCGCTGATAAGCGCAAGAAAAGATCAGATACCGCTATAAAACTTCAAAAAGAGGAAGCGGAAGAAGGTAAAAAAGCATCTCGTGAGCAACAAAAGATTTACGATGCATATGAACGGCGTATTTCTGATTTGAACAATCAGATAGCACAAACTCTTATAAAAAAGCCTACAGCCCCCACATCCTTATATCATGACACCCATGATATGGAGGAATATGATGTTTTTATTTCTCATGCATCTGAGGATAAAGAAAGTTTTGCCAACGCCTTGAATAGTGAGTTGAAAAAGGCGGGAATTAAAGTTTGGTATGATGCAATTAGTATAACTTGGGGAGATAGCCTTCGTTCAAAGATAGATAACGGATTAAAAAAATCCAGATATGGAATTGTCATTATCTCAAGAGATTACATAAAAAAAGGATGGACACAATATGAACTTGATGGATTATTTCAACGTGAAATGACTGATGGGAAAACAATTCTTCCAATATGGCACAACATTACAAAGCAAGAGGTGGAGAATTTTAGTCCAACTTTGGCAGGACGATTAGCATTGAATTCGGCATCTATGACCCCCATAGAAATTGCCGATGAACTTAAAAAAATACTCAGAATCAGTGATAATGAGCAGGAGGATCAAAACAATGCCTAACATAATAGACGGACTTTCGATGAATATGGAGCAAACTAACATGGACAAGCTGAAAGCGATATTCCCCGAATGCTTTGCGGAGGGTAAACTGGATATCGACAAGCTTTTGTCGCTTTGCGGTGAGTACATCGACAACGATTTTGAAAAATACAAATTTGAGTGGAAAGGTAAAGCAGAGTGCTTGAAGCTGGCACAGAAGCGTTCCACAGGTACATTGCGTCCATGCCCTGAGGAAAGCGTCAACTTTGATACAACGCAGAATCTCTACATAGAAGGCGACAATCTGGAAGTTCTCAAACTTCTTCAAACCGCCTACTATCGCAAGGTGAAGATGATCTATATAGACCCGCCCTACAACACCGGCAACGATTTTGTGTATGAGGACGATTTTGCCGATCCTATGGCGCGGTACAAGGAAGTCACCCAGCAGACCACCAAATCTAACCCCGAAACAATGGGACGGTATCATACCAACTGGCTGAATATGATGTATCCCCGCCTGCGTTTGGCGGCGAATCTCTTGCGGGATGATGGTGTAATTTTTATTAGTATTGATGATAATGAGGTTACGAATCTACGCAAGGTTTGTGATGAGGTGTTTGGTGAGGAAAATTTTGTTGGTTGTGCTGTTTGGAAAAGACGGACATCATCTGCAATGGATCAATCAAAAGTCTCAACAGATCATGAGTATGTTTTGATTTATCATCGTGGAAAATTCGAGCCATTCAAAGGTCATGAAAAAGATTATAAGGGTTATTCAAATCCTGATAATGATCCCAGAGGTCCTTGGGTTGCAGGTGATTTAACAGTAGGAATGAATGCAGATATGCGTCCAAATCAGTTTTATGATTTAGTTGATCCTAAAACAGGGAAAATATATCATCCAAATTATAATCGAGTATGGTCATATGCTCCGGATAGTATGCAGCAGTTAATTGATGAAGGTCGTATCGTATTTCCTGAAGATACTACACAAAGACCTATGAAAAAAAAGATTTGCTAATGAATTAAAAAGTAATACTAATCCGTTTTCTACGTGGATGAGTGAAATAGGATTAAACACAGAGGGGACAAAAGCCGTTTATACTTTATTTGATGATAAAAGTTTATTCAATTATGCAAAACCTATTAGCTTAATTAAATCAATTGTTGAACAAGTAACAAGTGACAACGACATTATCCTCGATTTCTTCTCCGGTTCTGCCACAACCGCCCATGCTGTTATGCAGCTTAACGCCGAGGACGGCGGCAATCGTAAATTCATTTGTGTACAGTTGCCCGAAGTTTGTGATGAAAAATCAGAAGCCTACAAAGCAGGATACAAAAATATCTGCGAAATCGGCAAGGAACGCATTCGCAGAGCAGGCGCGAAGATTCTCGCTGAAACAGAAGAACAAAACAAGCAAATTCAAATCGGTGAAGAAGAAAAAACTCTACCCGATGTAGGGTTCAAAGTCTTCAAGCTGGATACCTCCAACTTGAAAACATGGGACAGTGCTCCTGTTGCAGAAGAAGATCTGCAAATCCTGTTTGACCGTATGAACGGCATGATTCACCGCGTAAAGTCCGATCGTTCCGACCTGGATATGATTTATGAAATCATGCTGAAATTAGGCGTTCCACTGACATACAGCGTAAGCAAAATTGAAGTGAACGGCAAGACGGTTTATACGGTAGGCGAAGATTGCCTGTTGCTCATTTGCCTCGCGGACAATGTTCAACCGGAAGATGTAGAAGCGATGGCAGAATACGCACCGGCAAAGTTGATTATCGCCCGCGACAGCTTCAAAGACGACACCGCCATGGCGAACGCCCACTACATCCTGCGGGATCGCGGAATTGAATTGAAATTAGTGTGAGGTAATTGATAATATGTCTCGTTTTAATAACGTTATTGAAACACAATACAGAAAACTTACAGGCAAAATATCAAATGAATATATATTTTTGTATAATGATTTTTCCAGTGAAAAACTGAAATCAGTATTTTCTACTCTACATGCGAACTTGATATATCTGTTTGAAAAAATGAATTTACGCTTACCAACAAAAGACGATGGCAATTATTATTGGGCAGACGAAAGTCGTGGGTTAATACAGACAATTGAAATTATATTTGAACTGTATAAATCGCTGAGTGGATCACCGTTTGAATTTGAAATCAATCCTTACTATAAAGATTTGTTCGATAAGTGTAATGGATTCCTGCAACAATATGGGGGTAGTACCATACCTCCGCATATGGAAAAAGTTGAATTATATTATACAATTCCAATCTTTATATCTGTCAATAAAGATATATCTGTCGAAGCTCCTAAAATTGAAAAAATAGACCGTGAGTATATCAAAAGTATTACAGAGCGAGCACTTGATGATATAGAAAAATCAAATTACGATAGCTGCATTACCAAGTGTCGTACGCTTGTTGAAGAAGTTTTTTGTTATGTTATTGAATTAAAAAATGAGCAACCAACAGAAAGTGGTGATATTACAGCCTTATATAATCAAGTTAAAAGTCTTTATAATATGCATCAAGCTAGAGATATCGATGTTCGAATAAATATGCTGCTATCGGGATTAGAAAAAATTTTAACAGCCATTGTTCAGATGCGAAATAAAGACAGCGATTCACATGGTGTTGGCAGTAGACGGATAAATATTGAAGAACATCATTCTCGCCTGTTTGTTAACTCTGCCATTGCAATTTCTGATTTTATATTGTCTGTCGCAGAAAGAAATATATCACAAGCTAATTAATCTACATTAATATTTTGTACACACATAATTTTAGGAGAAGTGAAAGATGGAAAAGAACTGTAGCAATTGTGAATTCAATTTTGACGGAGTATGCGCTGGGCACGGAGGTGTTTATAAATACGGAGAAACAATAACTGATGAGACAAGGTGCTGTGATGATTGGGGGGCAAATCTCGATTATTTTTGTGATGAAACAACAGATGCTCCGCGCTTTTTAAGAGAAGCTTTCAACGATTGCAGTCTCTCATATAATGATTTTTCAAAACAATATGATTCTTATTCTGCAGGAAAAGATATTCCAATCAATTTATTTGATGCAGTAAAGTATATCTACGGATTGAGTATGGTAGATATTGCTACTATTATGGATGTTTCTTTTGGAGTTGTGTACAGCGCTAAAGTAAAAGGAATTCCTGCTAAACGTGTTAAACAATTTTCAGATGCTTTGTGCCTTGAGCCTGAAATATTGTTTAATGGGACAACGGGGATTTTCCCAGTGCTGTGTAAAGGAAAAGATAAGCTTTTTGTGGAATCTAATATAAAAGAAAAACTTGCCTCAATGCCTGAATGGAAAAATGAACTTTCTAGAATGATAAGCTCGAATTTTCATTGTCCCATACATTTGGCAAAGGAATTTGCGCGCGTTGACAAATTCTATTGGACCGCAGAAATGAAGATGGATGATTTTACTGAAAGTGAAATCTCGCTTATTAACTACATGAAAAAGCATAATAAATATAACAAACCACTACTTAGGATGGAATATTCGCTTGATCGTGCATGCATTCCACATACACGTATATCTTTGAAAAATGATAAATAAAACTTTTGATTACCACAAATCCAATTGTAATAACTAAGGATTATTATATGAAATATCAATTAAGTCACAAACAAATAAACTCAATATATACCAATATCATTGCTTTTATGGAATCAAAAGAGAATCTCTCACAAGAAACTGTAATCTTCATTGGAAATTGGTTAGGTTCAGACTCGTCTCAAAAAGGAAAATCCTATTATGATATTTGGGATTTGATTTTGAAAAATTATATGCCGTCTACTCGACCTGTTCTTTATCGTTCTTGTAATAGATGTGAAAATGGGAAAATTGCCAGTTTTACCAGCAGTATACGTTGTGCCAACAAATTCAGTGAAGGCAAAGGTTTTTTACTTATCTGTGATACAAACGAAACTTTATGCTGTTCACACTTGGAACGGCAGGGAAATTACAGTCACACATTTTTCCCTTTAGTTGAACTGCTAAAAAAAGAAGCTCAGTCTCCAAATTGTCAATTTTCAAAGCAATTGTTAGAAAACTACATCAAAGAGGATGAATATATTATGCGCGTAAATACAGGTCGGATGTATTCATGCAAATGGTATAAAGGTTAAGGTGAACAGTTATGAAACTCAAATTTAAAAATCAAGACTTTCAAACGGACGCGGTAAACGCCGTTGTGGATCTGTTCGCCGGGCAGGAAAAGACACGCAGTACCTTTTCGGTGGTGGAAGAAAAACAGATTTCACTGATGAATGATCTGGGTATCGGCAATGCGCTGTACATAGACGAAAAAGTGATATCCGATAATATGCACGCTGTTCAAAAACGAAATAAACTTCCCATGACGCCGGATGCGGATGATATGCAATTCTGCATCGAAATGGAAACCGGCACGGGCAAGACGTATGTATATACGAAAACAATCTTTGAACTGAACCGCAAATACGGATTCACAAAATTTATCATTGTCGTTCCGTCTGTTTCCATTCTCGAGGGTGTCTATAAATCCTTTGATATTACAAAGGAGCATTTCGGTCTGCAATATGATAATGTTCCCTGCCGATATTTTATCTATAATTCCGCAAAGCTGTCCGATGTACGGCAGTTTGCTACCAGCGCAAACATTGAGATTATGATTATCAATATCGACGCCTTCAAAAAGGCGGAAAATATTATCAATCAGGCGCAGGACAAGCTGAACGGTGAAACGGCTATGCGGTATATACAGGACACAAATCCGATTGTCATTATTGACGAGCCGCAAAGCGTTGACAATACGGCTAAATCGAAAGAGGCGATTGCTTCGCTGAATCCTTTGTGCGTACTGCGCTATTCTGCAACGCACAGAGAAAAAATCAATCTGCTTTACCGTTTGACGCCTGTGGACGCTTATCAAATGGGTCTTGTCAAGCAGATTTCCGTTTCTTCCAATCAGGTGTCCGGCGGATTTAATCAGCCGTATGTGCGATTAGTATCCGTATCGAATGACAAGGGATTCCGGGCAAAAGTTGAAATGGATGTGAGGGGCAAGGACGGCACGGTATCCCGCAAAACGGTCACGGTCAAACCGGGCGACGACTTGTTTCTGCTCTCCGGTGAGCGTGAGCTTTATGAGGGGTATTCTATTGCCGGCATTGACTGCACACCGGAATACGAACATATTGAGTTCGGTAACACCGAGGAAGTTGCGCTGGGAAAAGCAATTGGCGATATCGATGAGAATATCGTTAAACGGGCTCAGATTCGCCGCACTATCGAAGCACATTTGGATAAGGAATTGCGATACACTGACAAGGGAATCAAAGTGCTGTCGCTGTTCTTTATCGACAAGGTTGACAAGTACCGCCACGAGGACGGCACGCCCGGTATCTATGCGCAGATGTTTGAGGAATGTTATCTTGAACTGCTTGCAAAACCGAAATATGCACTGATTCGGGAACGGTTTTCAGTGGATGTTTCCAAAGTACATAACGGCTATTTTTCTCAGGATAAAAAAGGTCGTTTGAAAGATACTAAAGGCGATACGCTGGCAGATGATGATACTTACAATACCATTATGCGCGATAAGGAATGGCTGCTCAGCTTTGAATGTCCGCTGCGGTTCATCTTCTCTCATTCGGCATTGAAAGAAGGATGGGATAATCCCAATGTATTTCAGGTATGCACATTGATTGATCAAAAATCCACCTTTACCTGCCGTCAAAAGGTCGGGCGAGGGCTTAGACTTTGTGTCAATCAGGATGGCGAGCGGATTGAGGACAAGAATATCAATATTCTTCATGTCATGGCAAACGAGAGCTTTGCAGAATTTGCCGATACGCTGCAAAAGGAAATTGAGGACGAAACGGGCGTAAAATTCGGCGTATTGCAGCTTGATCTGTTTGCCGGGATGGTTTATGAGGACAAACACGAAGTTGAGCGAACTGTAACGCCGGAACAGGTGCAGCAAATTTTAACTGCGGTTGAAACAGTTGTTCCGAGCACAGAAAATAAACCTTCTGTTGCTGATGTGCGTCGGGCGCTTTCGGAAAATCAGGTGGAATTTGCGGCAGAACTTGCGCCTGTATTGCCTAAAGTACAGGAAGTTTTAGAGCAAAGCAATCCGGATGAATTTGTAAGTGTTGAATCTTTGTCGACTATTTCTTATATTGAAACCGTGATCGAGGAAAAAGAGGTTACCTATGAAGATGCGCAGGAACTGATGGCGCATTTTGAGAGTAAAGGCTATATCACCGGGTCCGGCAAGATGAAGGATACCATGAAGAACGCCCTCAAAAGCGGAACACTTGATCTGCCTAAAAAGTATGAAGCGGCAAGACAGCGTTTTGAGAGCATTATCACTAACGCTGACCGCAAGCCGCCCGTGCGTGATGCTTCAAAGGATGTAGTGGTGCGCATTAACAAACAGGTTATGATATCGCCGGAATTTTTGGAACTGTGGAGCAAAATCAAACAAAAAACAGCCTACCGTGTTTCTATTGATACAGATACGCTGATTGAAAACACTGTCAAGGCGCTGAAGGATATGCCCGCCATTCCGAAAACGCGGCTTATCTCACAAACAGTCGATATTCATATTGAGAATGCGGGCATCTCGCATACTGAGCGTGAAATGCGGACAGCAGATATTGAAAATTCCTATCAGTCATTGCCGGATCTGATCACAGCGATCAGTGATGAAACGCTGCTCACGCCTGCAACAGTAAATGAAATTCTGATCCGCAGCGGACGGCTGGGTGATTTTCTGAATAATCCCGAAACATTTTTGGAGAAAGCAACGGAAACTATTAAGAACAATCGTCATATGTTGGCAATCGACGGTATCAGTTATATCAAGCTGGACGGACAGGAATATTATGCGCAGGAGATTTTTGATACCGAGGAATTTATTGCAAATCTTGACCGCAATGCAGTAAAGGTCGATCACAGTGTATATGACTATATCGTTTATGACAGCAGCTCTATCGAGCGTCCATTTGCCGTGGCGCTTGATAACGATCCCGATGTAAAAATGTTTTTCAAGATCCCGGAGCGTTTCAAAATCGAAACGCCAATCGGAACTTATAATCCCGACTGGGCAGTGTATCTGACTAAGAACGGCGAGGAAAAACTGTACTTCGTTTTAGAAACAAAAGGCAGCACCAGCTTTATGGATCTTCGAACAAGAGAACAGCTTAAAATACATTGCGGCAAAAAGCACTTTGAGGCGCTGGATAATGGGATTGAACTACAGGTGGCAACGGATTGGAATAAGTTGAAGTCAACATTGTGATAAAAGAGGATTATTAATGAAAGATAAATTCAGTGTGTTAAAAGAATATTTCGGACATGATTCTTACCGTGCCGGGCAGGAACAAATAGTGGATTCCCTGCTTTCCGGCAGAGATGTTCTCAAAGTAAAGGGTGGAAAAAATTCTGTCGTGTTAATTGACACGATTGATATTTCCGGATTAAGAGAATTTCAAATCAAAGGTAATATGCTACAGGCAAAATCTCCTGATTCAAAGTATTATAAACAAACTCCACCGAATTTTAATTCTAATATCGCGAAATTAAAACAACAATGTGCATTATGGAATGAATTTGATTCATAGTTGTTAATTTCTATATTTTCTGTTCTTTCTGTAGTATGGTGTAGTACTGCAACGAAATTGCAATATATGGCATAAATTATAGCAGAAGAAGCATATCATGAAACTTGCTAAATCAACATTCATATACAATGCAAAATGGGGATTATCGAAAGATAATCCCCATCGCTGTTCTATTTTACCTCAGTAAATCCTCAATGAAGCAATGAAGTGCATTTGCAAGCATTTGCAGGATTTCGCCTTGTGCTTTGATAAGCTCATTTTCTCCTTGTTCGTAGGAACGAATGGAGCGGATATTTACTCCGCTGAGCAGGGCAAGCTGTTCCTGCGTCAATTGCCTCTTTTTGCGCAACAATTTTAGTGTAGATTCCTCTTTTGGAAAACTCTGTTTGATTAACTCAACTGTCTTGCTCTCGTCGGCTTCGTGGTAAGGATAGTACAGACTGATTAAAGAGGACAATGGCATCACATTCAGTATCTTTTCAAACGGTTTATTCAGTTCCCACTGTGCTTTAGCGAGAATCCATCCCGCCCAGTATTCCGGTGTTCTGTTCATGGGAACAAAAGTATATTCAACATCCTTGTTCAGTATCACCGAAAGCATTTCGGTTGCTGATTTCCCGGCAAGCATATCGGGAACGGCGTTTTCAATCTGTCTTGCCACATCGGAAGAAACAAATATTTTTCCGAATTCATCAGCATCAATTTCTTCGGCATTAATGGCAATATCAAATAACGCAGCAAGATTTTTCATTACCCCGGACAGGTATATTTCATTGTAAGCATGGATCATCGGCTTTCATCTCGTTTCTCATAATATCAAGCATGAATATATCATTGGGCGAAAGGGCATTTCCTTTTCTATTGAAAAGATATTCTGCACGGGCCAGCTCGTCTCTCTTTTTGCGAAGCGGGAAGTGAACATTTTGTGGAGCTTCTTCAAATCCAACAAAGCGGATTTGGTCAAATGCCTTTTTTGAAATCAAGACAATCTGATTTCCGAGATTACCGAGTTTCATCACCTGTGAGAGGCGCTTAACTGAAATCGTGTTCTGAAGAAAATCCCTTGCATATGAAAAATAAGAATCATCAGCACGATAGCCTTTTATAATGTCGTATCCGCTTGTGTCAACAGAAAAATGATTCAAAATATAATCTTTTGCTGCTACAGAAACATCATTTTCTAAGGTCACTTTCCGGTTTTGCAAAAGTATCGAAATCCAGTGCAGTATGCAATAATCTTTGCCGTTCAAATCAAGAATCTTCAAATCGTTTATATCCAACTCGTACTTGTTTGCATATCCGCCATGCTTATCGTCGCATGCCCATTCTTTTGCGAGATCAAGATATTCCGTGCAGTAAAAGCCAAGTCCATAATCGTTGTATGGTTTTCCTTTTCCGTACTCCGGCTTTTTTATGATGTCTTTTGAACCGTGATATATCGTCATTTTTTTATTCATAGTATTACTCCTTACAACGATATTATACCATTGTGATGTTAGTTTTGTCAACAGAGCTATCACATTATAATGTGAATTTATTGTGGCATTCCATTGCTTTTATTTGAAAATGTCATTTATATCGTATTTACACGGACTATAAGTTATTGATCCTCCGTTTTGGCTTTATATCTCGGAATTGTATAAAAAACCTCTTTTGATGAGCACATGGCACGCCAAAAGAGGATAAAACAAAAATGTACAGTTTTGAAATCTTTCATTTACTGTTTTTCATACTGTACTGGTTCAATTTCCAAATAGTCTTCATTGCCACAGCTTTTCCGAGTTTACCTTCAGGCAGGTGAATACTTTCGGAAAAATATGTTGATTCGCTTTTGGGAACAACTGAAATATAGTCGTTTCCGACAATGCGATTTGTAATTATATCGAAGTCGCACACTTCAACAGGATATCCGGAATCATAAAGTGCATTTGCGGCAACAACAGTTTCCGGCGCTCTAACCTCCGATTCTCCAGATAAGAGGAAACGCCATCCTTCGGTCTCATCGTTTCTCGGATATAAGTGCATACTATTTGTAATGCTCATAGATGGAATGATTTCCCATGGGTGAGAACCGTTAAATTCATAGTAAGGTCCCTTTTTATGAAACCATTCAGCAAAAGCAACCGGATCATCCATAGGTACGTTTTTCAGTCCGTTATCTCTGCCGTCGGCAGTCGCGTAATACATTTCTTTGGGAGTTTGCCTACTCTTTCCGTAACGCTTGTGCTCTGTCTCGCTCTCCTCAAATTGATATGTTGCATTTTCTCTATGCAAACCAAGCGCCGTATATACGGTAGCACAAGCTTCGTACAAATATCTCGCCGTCATTTCTTGGAGCGGCGTATTTACTGTTTTTTCAGAATTGAACACAGATAGAAATTTATTGATATCCTCCATCTTATAGTTTTCGTAAAAGTGCTTCTTTGATTCCGGATATGCCTCCCACAAGGCACTTCTTTTGATTTTACCTTCGCGATAGCAATAGGGGATCTTGTTTAATATATTCTTTTCATAAGTTCCGTTTTGAACTTCCACAACAAACCATTCCGCTTCTTCGATTGCCCATTGGAGTAAATCCGTGTCATCATATTCCTGATCGCTGTTTGTATCGTTGATAGAAAACACATAGCTGTTGTCAATGAATAAAGCATAAAACTCTTCGTTTGGATTTCGAGAAAAGTGTTTAACCGAAAGCTGATACCACACCTTTGGAGTGGGGTATGAATTCATATAAAACTCTCGTGCAGATTGAATTATTTCAGCAGTAGCCTCTTTGTACGGTGTATCATATTCGTAATGAAGCTCGTAAAATTGTCTGAAAGTCGGACGGTTGGCTTTTGCCCATATCGTATGAAGATTATCATCACCTTGCGGTTCAAGCTGGTCAAGAATTTCGGCAAGACGAATTAACATTGGTTTTGTACTTACGCCTGCGGTATATGACTTAAACAAACTTCTGTTATGTTGATAAACATCTATTTCTATTGCGTTGTATTTCATATATTTTCTCCGATCTATATGCTGAATCTGCTTGTCAAGACAAAAATTCTTATTTTTAAGTACATTATACTACGAAAGACAATAAAACAAAAATGTGCGTTTTATTATTATGGAATAAACATTTAATTCTATTGATTTCATTATACCACATCTCTGATCAATCTCAATGGATTTTTAATATCTGAATCTAAAACATCCCCGATATCGCTTGTCCCAAACGGGATTTAAGCAACATCGGGGGAATTTCTCTTTCTTTGGAAACAGCTTGTCCTATCGTGATTTTGATAATTTTTAGTGTAAATTACGTTCAAGTTGTTCTTATGTGATTGCAGGTATGCCATTTTTGCGAAAAACTCAAAAGTGCCGCAAACCCAGTCATATCAAGGGTTTTCAGCCCCTCGGAAATGCAGGTTGTTCTTTCGCGGTCGCGGCATCTGCTGCAAGATCTTCATTCAAATCTGCAAAAACGTCTCCTTTTACGCCGATATAATCCGCACGGAACGGGACACCGCTGGCAGCAATGGGGTATATACCGGTAGTATGATCCACAAAATATGTGTCAAATCCGGTGCGTTTGATTTCCTCGGGCGTCAGATTCCGCGTCAATTGATATACAATGGCGGAAATCATTTCCACATGCGCCAATTCTTCTGTACCTATATCGGTCAGTATTCCTTTTACCTCATCATAAGGCATTTCATATCTTTGACTCAAATATCTTGTGGAAGCCGCAAGTTCCCCATCAGGACCTCCTAATTGCAAAAAGTTATACTATAAATCAGACCTATAATATAGCTTCAGCGTTGACTCTGGTCTAAAAAAAACAATCTTTGATAAAAGGCTTTTCAAAACTGCATTAGCAAACGCTCCATCGGGATATGCCATAATATACTGAATAAAGGAACTCATGTCCAATGTAACATCCATCGTTCCTGACACATTATCCCGCTTTTTTTCTTTGCATATTTTTTCTTTTTCCTTATAAGTTTGTTTCGCCTGCAGTAGATACTCCAATGTATACACACCTGCTTCATATGCCTGTTCAATACGCCGCATACGCATTTTTTCCCGCCGCAGCATACTTTCATCTGTCTCACCTCTTAATGGCAGCGGATTGGTGCGGATTCGTATCTGCCTGCCCGACAAATCCTTCGATAACTGTCGTACTGCCGCCGTATGAATCTGCTCTAAAGCCACTGAATGAGACACACTGCACTTCCCTTTAGCATATCCGCAGCATTGCAGCCGCCCGCTCCGCGAAGACATTGTCAGTATACTGCCGCATGCAGAACAACGGATCAATCCCGAGAGGGCAAACCGCCCGCCTGTCCGTACATACGGCTGTGGCTGAAAAGAATTATTTTTCAGTTTATTTACACACGCATCATAAAGATCGGCGTCAATTAAAGGTATATGTTCTCCGCCTACCAAACGAAAACTGCCATCTGTATTTTTCTTCCGCACAAAGCCTAAGTAAACCGGATTATTTAATATGTACCGAACCGTCCGCACTTCAAAAGGTCCCCCCCTCTTTGTCCGCACTCCCCTCTCATTCAGATCGGCCGCAATTGCACGCAGTGGTACTCCAGACGCATATGCCTGAAACATATATTGTACAATCTGTGCACGTCCCTCATCCGGCACATATTTCCCATTTTCAGCAGTATATCCATAAGGCGGCGGCGCAATAATCATTCCTCTTGAAAACCGCTCATCCATTCCCCGCCGCACTTCTTCCGATAAATTGTCGCAATAGTATTCGTCCATCACTTCAATAATGGATTCATAAATTTTAGACGTTTTGTCTTTTCCGATCGGTTCAGAAACGGATAGAATATCAATCCCCAGTTTATTTCGCAGCAGCGTTTTATAAAAAATACTGTCGCTGCGGCTGCGGGCAAACCGGGAAAACTTCCACACAAGAATCACATCAAACGGCCGCGGCGTACTCTTTGCCGCCCCGATCATTTTTTGAAATGCGGGACGTTTTTCTGCTTCCCTTCCGCTGATTCCCTCTTCCCGATAAATGTTTGCTTCCGGCAGGCAAATTCCTTGGGATTTGGCGTATTCCTGAATTTTTTTCAACTGGCTGTCCGGCGAAAATTCCAACTGCTCGTCCGTCGAAACCCGAATATATGCAGCTCCGGTACACATAGGCTCCCTCCCCTATACAAAATCACATCAATAGCAGTTTATGCATACGATAAAATTGACGTGAATCGGATAATAACGGGGAGATTATAACCATATGGAGAATTTGCATATTTTAAATTCTGAAAATACTGATCATTTGGATTTGTTAGTAAAAGCTGCCGAAAATGCAGCGCGCGAATGGCTGCAAGCGCATCCGGAGCAGCAGACACAGATTGCCGCTGCATTGGAACAACGGTCAAAAACCGAAAATAAGAAAAAGAAAATATAGATTTTGCAAAAAGGTATTGCAAAATTGACGTGACTGTGGTAAAATACATAAGCAACGCCGGAATGATGGAATTGGCAGACGTGCTGGACTCAAAATCCAGTGGTAGCGATACCGTGCGGGTTCGACCCCCGCTTCCGGCACCAGACTCTAACAGCCCGCAAGCCCTTGATTTATCGGGGTTTGCGGGCTGTTCTTTATGCTCTGCACTCTTATGTAGTGTCCCTCGCACATCAGCAGATTTGCCGTTTTCAGGCTGATTTTAGGAGGGACATAGAGCATTATGCGGAGGGATATACACCTAAAATTGCGTTGGCAGACGCAACCTTTGAGGTAAAATTCAGGTGTGTATATCAGCATAGCCGCTCCATAAATAAGAGCAGTTTTTTTCCGAACATCCATAACTTGCTGCCGTTACAGGCATATCTGGAAATCGGAAAGAAACCGAATGTCATTAAAAAGAATGGAACAGCAGCACAGGCTATAATCCGCGTCAATATAAAATCGTCTGTTAAAAAAACAAATTAGGACTAAAAACCGTGCACATGCACTCCGCGAGCACTTCATTCCTCATACTTTCTTATCAGGATCAGCGGAGTGCATTGTTTCCCTTGCCCTGCAGGATTATCCCGTATAATCGCCGTAAGCATCCGATCGTCTAGTTCAATATCGTCGGATTTTCCGAGGATTACCTGACCGAAATCGTTTGCATCGACTATCATACAGCTTATACCAAGCTTTTCTCTGATCTCACGGCACACACCGCAAGGATCATTCGGTATTTCGATGCCAACATCCCGATATTCCTCCCATGCGCCGTCGTAAAACCCGTCAAGTCCCGCAACCTCACGCCCGACGATCCGATAAAACACTCCTTTTATACCGAACAGCTTGCAAAATCCCCCAAGCAGACTTGCAAGCAGAACCCGTGAGCGTCCCACCTTATTTATTGCATATTGCATGTTTATCGGCATTCCGACCCCGTATCCTCCGCGGTTCTTACGGCATGCAAATCGCGAGAGAAACCGCGCAAGAACGCCTATTTTTATATCCTCCCGTCTGACGAGTCTCTCCTGACATATGGCGATTATCTTCTCGCTTATCGACACTATATCGCCATTCATATAAATCCCCGACACATATTTTTTAATTATGTCTATGTAATCCTCTCCCGGCTTTATAAAGTGCGTTTTTACCGCATACCTTATATAAATATCCCCCCCTTCCGCAATTGAAATCTTCTTCCCGTTACTTTCTTCTGTATAATCCATATCTTTACATCCTCGCTTTTCAATAGTTGTGTCGGACGTCGTATTTATTATTTCAAAACAAAACGCTCTTGTCTCAGCACAATAATTGTACTAAAAACAAGAGCGTTCTTTATTTTCTCCTACGCAAGTCTTATACATATTTTAATACGGAAAAACTTACGATTTACTTACGACACAGGGAGGGTGACCTCAAACTCTACTGTTTCATTTTCACTTTTTGCCGTTATTGTTCCACTATGAAGCGTGGTAATCTGCTTGGCAATAGCCAGTCCCAAGCCTGCTCCGCCGCTGCCGGTGTTTCGCGCGGCATCAAGCCTGTAAAACTGTTCAAATATCCGATCCAATTTTTCCGCCGGAATGGTATCGCAGTGATTGGTAAATTTAATTACAGCATTACCCCCTTGCTCTGTAACGGTAATATCTATATCCGTCCCGTCAAAGCTGTAAATTACTGCGTTTCTTAATAAATTGTCAAATACACGCTGAATTTTATTTGCGTCGCATTTCATTGTAATATCGTCTGATACACTTAGATTGCAGGTCAAATTCTTCTCTTTGAGCATTGGCTGAAATTCATATAAAAGCATTTCAAGCAGCCGTGCAAGATTTATCTTGCTGTACTCCAGCGTAATTGTGGATAGATTGTATTTTGAGATTTCAAAAAACTCGTTAATTAAATCTTCAAGGCGTTCCGCCTTATCCAATGAAACAGAAAGATACTTTTCTCTCAGTTCATCAGATATTTGCTTCTCATCGTGTAACAAATTCAAGTAACCAATAACCGACGCAAGGGGAGTTTTCAAGTCGTGGGCAAGGTACATGATTAAATCATTCTTCCGCTGTTCCGCACTCTGCATATCACTCTTTTGACGTTCAATAGTATGCTTTACAGTATTGAGCTTTCGCTCCATGGGAAAAAGCTCAGATGATAAAGATATATCTTCTGATTTTTCGTTTATTAGACTGTCTATTCCATTGCTAATTTCCTCAAAATACTTTGTAAACCAATTAAGATATAAGCGAAAAATAATAAGGAATGCAATCATCATGGAAACGATCATTATTAAATCTATATTATTGCGAAGGAGTTGATAATATAAATTGTATGCCGCATCAAACTCCATAAAAAAAGAATTCTGAAAGGCGCTTACTATAAAATCACCAAATCGACCACGAAATACGACTGAACGCAGCAAATAAATCACTATAACAGCTATTAGTAATATTACAGTTGATCGTACAAAAATTTTTCTCCGAAATGCCCGATATTCTTTGCTTTTAATAAGTGCTTTATTTTTCAATGGTATATCCAACTCCCCATATATTTACTATAAATTTTGCTTTCTTTGCCGAATCGTTCATCTTTTCCCGCAAACGACCTATGTGCGCCATCACTGTGTTATTGTTATTTAAGTATTTTTCGCCCCACACCGCTTCAAATAGTTTCTCAGACGGAACTACTGTGCCCTGATGTTCGCATAAATACCAAAGGATTGAAAATTCAATAGGCGTAAGTTGCAGTTCTTTTCCAAACAAAAAGCATTTATGATTATCCTTGTTAATAATCAGCCCCCGAATGTCATATTCGTGAGGTTTTTCCTCCCTCTTTTGTGTAGGATTATTATACCGCATGTATCTCCGCAGCTGCGTTTTTACTCGTGCAACTACCTCTAATGGATTAAAAGGCTTTGTAATGTAATCATCAGCCCCGATGGTAAGTCCCATTATTTTGTCACCATCCTCGACTTTTGCCGTAAGCATGATAACAGGGTAATAGAATTTCTCCCTGATTTTCTGACAAATATGAAAGCCGTCAATATCGGGCAGCATAACATCAAGTATTGCTAAATCTATGTCCGTTTCTTCGATACACTTTAAAGCTTCAGTGCCATTATAAAACTTATGAACCGTGAAACCGTCATTTTTAAGATAGACCTCCATTAAATCGGCTATCTCTTTTTCATCATCCACTATTAAAATTTGCTCACTCATTTTATTGCTCCCCAATTTCCGGCACAGCTTCCATAATATCTCCAAAGTCACAGTTTACATATTCGCATATATCAAGCAAGACAGGAAGCGTGACATTTTCGTTTTTTCCAAGTTTTGCAAAAGTGCTTTTACTCGCACCGACAGCCCCTCTTAATTGACTTTTTTTCATACCCTTGTCTATAAGCAGCTTCCAGAGCCTATTATAACAAACTTTCATTTCGTCCCTCCGAACAGACTTATTGTCTCTATTATAGTACCAAACAAGTTAAAATGCAAATATACAGAAAAGCGCAAATCAAAAAAGGCCCCAGTAAAGGGATCTGTCGCCCAAACGCAGTGATGCGAAGCGATAGCGGCTGGGGGATTGTAAAGTTTATTATTTTTTACAAATATCTATATTTTTGCGTGTAAATATGATATTATAGAAAAAATAATGCGGCAAATTGCCTATATAAAGGATGATTTCGTATGATCAATATCATTCCAACACCCAGAAATATAGAAGAAAACAGCGGTCACTTTAAAGCACAGAAACTTTCCGTATATGTGGATTCCGATGCTGATAAAAGAATCATAACCGCTGCCCGAACGCTTTGCAGAGAGCTTGAAGCGCTTACCCGTTCCTATGTTCCCATTACCTCGTCAAAGCAAGAGACCCACACGATCGTAATAACGCATGGCAGCAACGGTGAAGACTACATACTGAATATAAGCGAAAACCGAATCAGCATCACGGCGCAGGGACCTGCAGGCGCATTTTACGGCATACAAACTCTGCGGCAGCTTATAAAAGAAAACGACATTTCTGTTCCCTGCTGCCGGATAGATGACGCTCCGGATTTTCCGTACAGAGGTTTCTATCATGACATTTCCAGAGGCAGGGTATGTCGGTTGGAAACGCTCAAAAAAATAGCGGATATGCTTTCCTATTTTAAAATGAACTCCCTTCAGCTTTATGTGGAGGACGCCTTTACCTTCAAGGAACTGGAAGGCATTGCAACGGAAGAAAACGCCCTTACTCCCGAAGAAATCCTGGAGCTTGACGAATACTGCTATAACAGATTCATCGATCTTGTTCCCTCCCTTGCCACCTTCGGTCATCTTTTCACTTTGCTCCAAAGTGACAGATACTATGAAATTTCCGAGCTGGGTCGCCATAAAATGACAAGAAATTACTGGCTGGAACGGCAGTGGCATCACACCGTAGATGTATATAATCCCAAAACCATACAAGTTATAGGAAGTATGCTGGAGCAATACATACCGCTGTTTCGCTCCAAATATTTCAATATCTGCTGTGACGAAACCCTTGATCTGTGCAGTGGAAAGAATCAGGGAAAAGATAAGGGAGACGCATATTTTCATCACCTTGATAAACTGATTGAAATCGTAAAATTCCACGGCAAAACTCCCATGATTTGGGGCGATGAATGTATGGCAAGACCCGAAACTGCCAAAGAGCGTGTCCCAAAGGATACCATTATCCTGAACTGGTGCTATCACAAAAACGTTGGCGAATGGATCCCGAAATTTTACTATGATCTGGGATTTCAGCAGATCGTGTGCCCCGGAACCTCCTGCTGGGATAATTTTGTGGAAAATGTTGATATATCTACAGGCAACATCTCTGCGTTTGCGGCACACGCAAAAAAATACGGTGCTCTTGGCATTCTCAACACCAACTGGGGTGATTTCGGACACATCTGCCCGTTCAACTGCAACCTGTATGGCGCTCTTTTCGGCGCCCAGAAAAGTTGGAATACGGATGCACCCACGGATACGGCATTTGAAACAGCCGCCACTATGCTTATGTACGGTATAAAGGATTACAATATTACAGATGTGTTGAGGAAACTTAGCAAAGCTTCTTCCTCTTGTTCCTGGAGCAATTTTGTTATATGGCACAGTGCAAATACCCTGGAAGGAAAGAACGAAAAACTCAGACTTCACGATAATGAGGACTATGATCCGCAGGAGGGCATAAATGCACTGAAACTGTGCCGGCAAGCCATAGACGAGATGATGACACTTACGGCAAAAGACAGAAGAATAAACGACCTTATTTTGGCTGCAAAAGGCATTGCACTGATGAACAGAGAATATCTTTATGTCAACAAAGCCGATGGATTCCAGGACGGCAGCGCGCTTCAAGCAGACTTTGACGCGTGGCTTGCCGAATACAGCACTTCATGGCTTGCAAGCTGTAAGCCTTCCGGTCTTGCCCGTATTCAGGATTTTATTCGGAACATTACAAAAATATAATTTTTGATTTATATCCAAAAAGCAGGACGTTTTCTACGCCCTGCTTTTTGCTTTGAATACGATTTCATATTATTTTTCAAACAAAGGAGACACCCTCTCCCAAACCTTATCCGCAATGGTCTCTACACTGCTGTCCGCATCGATCACAGCAACAGTTTCACTGCATTTAAGCTTTTCAAACGCTTCAAAATATTTTTCTCTTACCTTTGTGAGACGTTCCTCTTTCTCATATAATTCCGTGTGAAATCTATCCCGCTGAATCCGCTCCAACGCCTGCTTCACCGGCAAATCCAAAAAAATTGTCATAGCCGGTCTCAATATCTCAGAACTGATTTTGTTGGCATTTATTACCCAATCCATATCAATATCCACACCATGATATGCATAGGAGGAAAAATAATATCTGTCAGAAATAACGGAAATTCCGTTTTCAAGCTTTTTGCATATCCCGTCATAGGGATTCAGCAGATGATCCACTCTGTCCGCAGCAAACAGACTTGCAATGGCCCTATTATCAACAGATACTACCCTGCCTGTCATAATCTGATGAATTAAAGATCCGATCGGGGCATCCGTTGGCTCCCTTGTTTCATAGAATTTAATCCCCTGAGCAGACAACCGGCTTGTCAGCTTTTGAATCTGCGTGCTTTTCCCGGATCCGTCAATTCCCTCAAAAGCAATAAAAACACCGCGCGATTGCGCATTCGTCTTCTCGTCCATGTATTTTTTCTCCTTTATATATGCATATAACATTCCGGTGCAGCTGCAAACCGATATCTGTAAGTAATCATACCACACATATATAAAAGCTGTCAAGGATTGCCATGTGTAAAAACAGACACAGCTGCCTGTTACGATTCAGGATTCTTTTACTTTAATTTTATAAACAACAGGATAATAAAACGGTACCTCCTCCGTAAAAGCATCCTTCAAAGTTACTTCTATCTTGCATCCCGACAAAATCTCACGCAAAGGTATTTTCTTTCCGTCCGGTCCAATCAGCTCTGTATCTTCGCTGATATGCAGCGAATTCAAGGAATCGGAATAAATTTCTGTTGTGCGTTCAACAATCAGGCACATCTCACCGTCCGGACGCGTGACGATTTCCTGCACAACCGCCTCAAATGATTTCTGCGACCATTTAGCTGGTTGTATAAATATAACCGCCGCGGCAGCTGCAAGCACCAGTATTGCAGCCGCAATTATGATGATTCTTTTCTTTTTCATCTTTCAGACTTACTTTCCTTATGCAACCTGATGCTTTTTAAATCCAAGCCTTGCGAGCGGAAGCATTATGGCTGTTAAAATCGCATATAAAATTGCCCGCATAGAAAGCGCATCAAACACCATGCCGCCAATTTGATAGGAAACATATTTCCCAATATCCGGCATCGTTGCACGGTACGGCAACAGAAACAAGGTTAGATTGTATACCCCAGTTGTTCCGTTCGGTGAGAGAAACAGCGGAATAAACAGTACGGGCACCAGCACGATCAGCACAAGATAAGGACTTTTCATTTTCGCAGACAAAAGCAGCGTCAACCCAATCATGGCAAGCAATACCAGATAAATCACTCCCAAATTGATCAGAACAGCCTGCAGAAAAGTAAAGGGATACGGGATTGTTACGCCTGCAATCTGCAAAGGAAGATCCCAGCCATCCGTTCCAAATGCTGCAAGAGGCAATCCAAATGCGACAACAACATGCAGGGTGAATGCAAGCAGTCCAAATAAAATAGACGAGATAATTTTTGCTGTTACTAATTTCGTTTTGCCATATTTGCCGGATAAAATTACCGCATCTGTTCCTGCCTGATATTCACCGGAAAAGACAGGCGCAATTACAATACAGACAGCCAGCAGTGCAAACATCAGCAGTTCAAAGCTGGTCAAGATAATTTCCCAACCTTCATGATACCCATATTGCAAGGGTGTTTCTACCTTGCTGCTCATATTGCTCCAATATTCTTTCTGTTCCGTTGATAATTCCCGGGAAGGTGCATCTAATAAAGTCTGTATTTTTTCATGCAGCCTCTGATAGTAGTTCACGTCTTCTGTAATATCCAATCCCGGCAGCTTGCTCAACCCGGAATGCTCACCTGGTGCATCGTATACAGATGCAATCAAACTCAGCAGCTTATCCCGGGGTGCTTCAAAATTCCAGTAAGCATCACCGATCAGAAAACTTTCACTGCCGTCAGTCCCTACATTATCCGGATTTTCAAAAAGCCGCTGATATTCCGCAACCGTTTCCGCTATATATGCATCTGTCAGAGGACCAGACACATTCCGCACCTGCCCCTTTTCATAGGCAATCCCATCGAATCCTTTGATTACGCCGTCCTGATTGTAAGTCTGATATTGCAGTATCGGCAGGCCAAAAAGGAACGTTGTTAAAAGTAAACTGATTGCCATAACAATAATTGTAGATTTCTTGCGCAGAATTTTTAGAAATTCATATTTAATCAGCATGATGCTCGCTCCTTTCATTTTGTGCATCTTCTCCGAAATGGTATAAGAACAAGTCCTCCAGATTTGGCTCTACTATACACGCATTTGCTGACGGCGCTGCATCGCTGACAATACGCAGCCGCACCATATTATTTTCGTGATGCAGATTTACAACAGAAAAACGTCGGCTGTATTCTGCCACCCCTCGCGGATCCATCAAAACTTCCCACACCTTTCCCCGAATTCCGTCTGTAACAGTTGCCATAGGCTTGCCAAGCAGGAAGCTGCCGGCTTTCATCATTAAAATGGTATCAGCGATATAGGAAACATCCGACACGATATGCGTAGACAAAATAACAATTTTCTCCTTTGCAAAATCAGAGATCAGGTTGCGGAAACGCACCCGCTCTTTAGGATCCAAGCCGGCAGTGGGTTCATCCAGTATCAGAATAGAAGGATGATTCAGTTCCGCCTGCGCAATACCCAGCCGCTGTTTCATACCGCCCGAGTATGATTTGACTTTTTTACCTGCCACATCATACAGATTCACCATATGCAGCAGCTGCTCCGTCCGCGCTCTTGCTGTCTTGGAATCCAGTCCCTTCACCGCCGCCATATACATCATAAATTCCCATGCGGTGAAATCCGGATAAAAACCGAAATCCTGGGGCATATATCCCAAATGAGTATAATACCGCTCCCCCAGCTGCTCAATTGTTTTTCCGTTTAAACAAATACTTCCGGAAGTCGGTTTCAGAACGCCGCTGATCATTCGCATAAGCGTTGTCTTGCCTGCGCCGTTTGCGCCAAGCAAACCATATACCCCCGGAACTAAAGTGGCATTTACATGATTTACCGCACACTTTGTTCCGTATTGTTTGCACAAGTTTTGTAGTTGCAATTGCATACAAAAATCCTCCTGATAATTTTTACATAGGCAATAAAAACAGGCGGCCTATGCAAATAGCATAAACCGCCCGCCTTAAGCTGCGCTTTGATGTATCTTAATTTTATCTTAATTTTAAATATTCCGCATAAGGAACCCGCATAGAGAGGGTATGCCGCAAGGAGCCTGGCATGCCCAAGTGCAGCGATGTTGAAGGGGGATTGTCTCTGTCCCAACTCTACGCCTCCCCCAGTAAAAGGAGGTGGCATACCCAAGCGTAGCGGTCGTGTCGGAGGGTTTGTCTCCACCCTTTTTAGCCTCCCTTGTGCAAAGGGAGGTGGGTTTTGCGCAGCAAAACGCGGAGGGATTG
>BLMO01000016.1 GCA_011957885.1 Clostridiales bacterium | reverse complement strand
TATCACTTCCCTCCCCCTCTGTCAATACCTTTTTTATCTTTTTTTCCTCTTTTTTATTTCCTGTGCATTTTGTACATCTGTTGCCCTTTTTTCTCTACCCCTCTATATGCACTTGTGACACAAAAAGGACGTTTGTAAAAATACAAACGTCCTTTTTGTGTTGTAAAAATGAAATGGTTATTTAGAAGCCTTGATGTCGTTCTCGTACTTTTCAATCATCTTCTTAACCATCTGACCACCAACGGAACCAGCCTGACGTGCAGTGATGTCTCCGTTGTAACCCTGTGCCAGGTTAACGCCTACTTCGCTTGCAGCCTGCATTTTGAACTGATCCATAGCTGCCTTTGCTTCGGGAACAAGATTTTTGTTGCTTGCCATTTTTAACATCCTTCCTCGAACACACTAATGTGTTCGTTTCTCCTTTTTTAAGGAAAATCAATCTATATTAATTGAGAACACTCTCGCGTTCTCTGCTATTATTATAATCGTATATGCAAAAAATATAATGACCAATTTTTGTTATGTTTATAGCTGCAATACATACTTTCTTCATTATTATATATTGTAGATCAGCAAATAAATATTTGCATTCAAATTACAAAATATGCTATAATTATAAAAATTGCACTCCGTGCAGTCATAAACCATAATAGAATTCACTTATTACATATAATAAAAGGAGATTTTCATGAAAACTGTCATAATCGGCGGTGTAGCAGCCGGAACCAAAGTAGCTGCAAAATTAAAAAGAGAAGCTCCGCAGGATGAAGTTGTAATTTATACAAAATCAAAAGATATTTCATATGCCGGATGCGGTCTGCCCTATTATATCGGCGGCGCCATTCCAACCGAGGAAGAACTTATTGTAAATACGCCTGCCAAATTTATGGGACTGACCGGCGCAGTTGTACATACAAGCAGTGAAGTTACAGCAATAAATCCCTTGGATAAAACAATTACTGTAAATGGTGAATCAGTATCATATGATAAGCTCGTTATTGCAACAGGTGCTGCTCCTATTATACCCAATATTCCCGGAGTATCTCTTCCAGGCGTATTCACTGTTAGAACGCCGGAAGACGCCATAACCGCAAGAAAATTTGCCGAAGATCATAACTGCCGCAAAGCAGTAGTCATTGGCGGCGGATTTATCGGACTTGAAGTTGCAGAAAATTTAATGGCAAAAGGCATATCGGTTACAATTGCGGATATGGCCGATCAATTGATGCCAAATATCTTTGATTATGACATGGCAGAGTATCTGCGGCGTAAATTATCCGAGGGCGGCACGCACATTCTGACCAAAAGCACCTTACAGGAAATCTGCGGAGAAAACCGCGTTACATCTGTAAAAACAAGCACCGGCAATCTCTCCTGCGATATGGTAATTCTTGCAATTGGCATCCGCCCCGCAACTGCATTTCTTGCCAGAACTGAAATCGAAATGGAACGGGGGCTGATCATCACCGACGAATATCAAAGAACCAATATTCCAGATATTTACGCTGTCGGCGACTGCGCAATGGTTAAAAACCGTATTACTGACAAGCGGCAGTGGTCTGCAATGGGATCAACCGCAAATATTGCTGGCAGAAATTTGGCACTGAATCTTGGCGGAGAAGAAACCGCATACAAAGGCGTGCTTGGAACCGGTATTGCCAAATTATCCAAAAATCTATCGGCGGCAAAAGTCGGACTTACAGAAACTGCTGCTAAAGAAAACGGATATGATACGGTAAGCGTAACATGCGTCAGCGATGATAAAGCCCATTATTATCCGGACTCCTCTTTTTTCATTACCAAGCTGATCGCGGACAGAACCACCCATAAGCTGCTGGGCGCCCAAATTATCGGGAGCGGCAGCGTGGACAAAATGGCGGATATCGCCGTTGTGGGCATTTCTATGGGAATTAAAGCGGATGATTATGTCACAATGGACTTCGCATACGCTCCGCCTTTTTCCACCGCAATCCATCCCTTCGCCGCAGCCTGCTCCGTTTTGCTGAATAAAATCAGCGGCAAATTTGTTACCTTCACTCCATCTGAATATACTGCAGATGCTGCAAAGGATTATATTTTAATCGATGCCCACCCGGCGCCCACAATTCCAGGCGCAGTTTGGGTGAATTTCAGCAAGCTGGATGAACTGAAATATGAGAAAGATGCAAAACTGCTCTTAGTATGCGCAAGGGGAAAACGTGGATATCTGCTTCAAAACAAACTGCGTCATTTGGGATATACAAATACGCGTGTGCTGGAAGGCGGCGCAACCTTCAATATTATAAAAAAATCCCTACCCGCCGGAGGAAAGCTCCTGCCCGAAGAAATCAAACGGGTGAAAGGACTCGGATGTCTGCAGGACAAACGCTTTAACGACGTGTTTAATGTCCGTATTATCACCAAAAACGGAAAAATCACCGCAGAAGAACAGCATACGGTAGCAGAAGCGGCACAGCGGTTCGGCAGCGGCGAAATCACAATGACCAGCAGACTAACTCTTGAAATTCAAGGGGTGAAATATGAAAATTTGGATGCACTGTTTGCATATCTGGCCGAAAACGGATTGGAAACCGGCGGAACCGGATCCCTTGTCCGCCCTGTTGTATCCTGCAAAGGTACAACCTGTCAATACGGACTAATTGACACATTCGGACTTAGCGAAAAAATCCATGACCGTTTTTACAAAGGATATCACAGCGTAACCCTTCCCCACAAATTCAAAATTGCAGTTGGCGGATGTCCGAACAACTGCGTAAAACCCGATTTAAACGATCTGGGCATCATTGGGCAGTTGGTCCCCCAGTTTGATATGGCAAAATGCAAGGGCTGTAAAAAATGTCAAGTAGTAACCGCATGCCCGATAAAAATTGCAAAAGTACAGGCTGGCATCCTTCAGGTTGATTTGGACGCCTGCAACCACTGCGGCAGATGCAAAGGCAAATGTCCCTTTGGGGTAACTACGGAATATGTGAATGGCTATAAAATCTATATCGGTGGCAGATGGGGCAAAAAAATTGCAAACGGACGTCCCCTTTCCAGGATATTCACAAGTGAAGATGCAGTCCTTGACACCGTGGAAAAGGCAATTCTTCTGTTCCGGGACGAAGGAATCACCGGTGAACGCTTTGCAGACACTGTTGCAAGACTTGGATTTTCCTATGTGGAGGATAAGCTGCTAAACGGTGAAATTAAAAAAGATGAAGTTTTATCCAAACAGGTAAAGGGCGGAGCAAGCTGCTGAAGGCACACAAAAGCAATTATATATATGGGAAGTTAAAACAACTATGAAAAAATTTCTTAGCATCATTTTAATCATAGCATCCATAGCTGTATGCAGCGGCTGTGGAAAAAAAGCAGATCCACCCAAAGAAGGCATTACCTTTACAGATGATCTCGGAAGATCCGTTACGGTTGCATCCTGTGATAAAACTGCAGCGCTTCTCGGAAGCTATGCGGATATCTGGATCCTTGCTGGCGGTACTGTATGTGCCGCCGCAGATGATGCCTGGGAAGACTTCAATCTGGATCTTCCGGATACTGCCGTCAATCTGGGCGGAACAAAAAATCTCAGTCTGGAAAAGCTGCTGGGGGCAGATCCTGATTTCGTCATTGCCAGCACAAATACGCCACAACATCTGGAATGGCAGAAAACACTGGAAGATGCAGGAATAACCGTTGCATATTTCGACGTAACAGAATTTGCCGACTATCTGCGAATGCTCAAAATTTGCACGGATATAACCGGCAACGGGGACGCATATGAGATATACGGAACCGCACTGGAAAAACAAATCAGCGAAATACTCTCCAGAAACGCAGAAAAGGAGCCGCAAAATGTTCTTGTCATGCGTGCTTCTGCTGCAAGTGTGCGCGCCAAGAACAGCGACGGGACGGTACTGGGCACCATGCTCAAGGATTTCGGATGCAGAAACATTGCTGACAGTGACAGTTCTCTTTTAGAAAATCTGAGCGTAGAAAGCATTGCTTTACAAAATCCCGATAAAATATTCTTCATTCAGTCCGGCGATGATCCTGAAGGCATGCAGAACAATATTGAAAGCATGTTCCGGGAAAATCCTCTCTGGAACGAACTGGATGCGGTAAAAAATGGCTGCGTTTATTATATGGATAAGAATTTATATGGATTCAAACCCAATGCACGCTGGGCAGAGGCATATGAACAGCTGGAGGAAATTTTGTATGCCGGATAGCAGGAGAAAATTCAGATATCTGCTATGGGGCTGCCTGGTTCTTTGCATCATAATCTCTGTGCTTAGCCTATGTCTTGGAGTGGTTCATTTTAGCTTGAAAGAACTGATAGAAGCCTTATTTCAAAAAGGCGATAAAATCAACATAAATATACTGAAATACGCCAGAATCCCCCGCACAGCCGCCTGCCTGATGGCAGGCGCTGCGCTTTCCGTATCGGGCGCTGTTCTGCAAAATGTACTCGCCAATAAGCTGGCATCTCCAAGCGTTATCGGTGTAAATGCAGGCGCGGGGTTAGGCGTCACCTTTTGCTGCTCCCTTGGAATTCTCTCCGGATGGGCAGTTTCACTATCTGCCTTTTTGGGCAGCCTGATTACCGTTTTGCTTATATCTGTATTTTCCGCCAAAACAGGAGCATCCAAAACCACTGTTATTTTAGGCGGTGTAGCACTAAACAGTATGCTGGGCGCCTTTTCCGAATCTATCACCGTGCTCAATCCCGATACAGCCGCATTGACGACGGATTTCCGTGTAGGCGGCTTTTCTGCCGTATCCGCAGAACGGCTGCTTCCCGCTTCCATACTTATTATCGCAGCTCTGATTATCCTTTTCACCCTGTTTAATGAGCTGGATGTGCTATCTCTCGGAGATGACAGCGCTCAAAGCATCGGACTCTCCGCAAAAAAATATAGAATTCTCTTTCTGATTCTATCCGCTCTTCTCGCAGGCAGCGCAGTAAGCTTCGCCGGGCTGTTGGGATTTATCGGACTGATTGTCCCCCACTTTATAAGGAAAATCATCGGAAACGAAAGCAGATATCTCCTCCCCCTCAGCACCATCATCGGCGCCGGATTTGTAACCCTCTGCGACCTTATCGCAAGGCTCATTTTTATGCCCTATGAACTTCCTGTGGGAATTTTCATGGCAATCATCGGCGGTCCCGCTTTTGTATGGCTGCTTCTCCGCATGAAAGGCGGACATAAAAATGGTTGAATTAAAAAACGTATCCGCCGGATACGGCAAAAACATAATTTTGCATAATATCTATTTTACAGCAGACGCAGGAACAATCACAACAATCATTGGGAATAATGGATGCGGAAAAAGCACGCTTCTGAAAACGATTGCAGGTATATTGCCTGCCGCCAGCGGAGAAATACAAGTAAACGGAATTCCCATTCAGACGCTTACGGCAGCACAGCGAGCAAAGCAAACCGCATATCTCCCCCAAGGAAAAAACACGCCCGATATAACGGCAGGCCGCATGGTTCTTCACGGAAGGTTTCCTTATCTTTCCTACCCGCGGAAATATAGGAAGGAAGACTTTGATATTGCAAAGTCCGCAATGGAGAAAATGGGTATTGCTGATTGTATGCACAAGCCGATGCAAAGCCTTTCCGGCGGCACCCGACAAAAAGTCTATATTGCAATGGCACTTGCGCAATGCACACCGGTAATCATTATGGATGAACCAACTTCGTATCTGGATATCGGACAGCAGATAAAATTTTCCCAAATGGCAAAAGAACTTGCGCGAAGCGGAAAAACAGTCATACTGGTGCTGCACGATCTTCTGACCGCCCTGAAAATTTCAGATCAGATTTGTGTTATGGAAAACGGAAAAATTCTGCTGCAGGATACGCCGCAGGCAATTCAAAACAGTAGTATAATCAAAACCTTATTTGGCGTCACAATAAAAACCGTATCAACACCCGAAGGAAGCCAATATTATTATCAAATGTAGCAGGTAACGGAATATGAATTATTTTCCTATGTTCATGCATATAAAAGGGCAGGAAATTCTTATCTGCGGCGGCGGAAAGCACGCTGTAGAAAAAATTGAGAAATTGCAACCGTTTCTGCCGAAAATACATGTTATATCAGAGAATATCTCAACCAAAATCAAAAGCATGCAAAATATAACAATGGCGGAACGAAGCCTCTCAAAAGAAGATTTATATGCATATCCCCTATTTGTAATAGCAGCAGAAGATGAAACGGAAAACAAACGGATTGCAAAGCTGTGCCGCAAATTCCATATTCCTGTGAATGCGGTCGATCAGCCGGAAGACTGCGATTTTATTTTTCCCTCTATGATCGCAACAGAACAGCTTTGCATCGGCGTCAGTACAGGCGGGGTCTCACCTACAGGTGCTATCTGTCTGAAAAATCGTTTTGCAGACATGATTCCAGATGAAATTGACAATATCTTATTATGGGTTAAAAGCTTAAAAGAAAAAATGAAAGCAGAGCAGATTCCCGTATGCGTACGCAACAATTTTCTTCGCACTGCGATGCATCAGGCATTAGATAAAGAACGGATTTTAACTGCCAGTGAACTTAACGAAATATATAAAAACATTCCTTAACAAAATTTCAATATTTTCTCTTGCCATAAAAGTAAATTTATGGTAGAATAATGCAAAAGGGAGTAGCTTGCGATGCAAATCGTTACAACGTGCGTCAATCCCGGTGTTTTTACACCCGCTGTTGTATGAAAAAGCGAGACTTTTATTACCAAGTGTAATGAAAGTCTCGCTTTTTGTGCGAAATGCAAAGAATGTGCTTCCGCTTTCATGTCAAAAATATAGAAAAGATATCACAAAGGAGTCAATATGGAAATTTTGTACGAAAACCTGCTGAAACTGGAATGGCAGCAAATCGTCATGTGGGCAATCGGCGGCATTTTAATTTATCTTGCCATCAAAAAGGATATGGAACCAACACTCCTCTTGCCTATCGGATTCGGTGCAATTCTTGTGAACCTTCCCTTTTCCGGAGCAGTTACGCAAATTGTTGACGGCGCTGTGGAAGAAGGAGCGCTCAGCGTGCTCTTTGACGCCGGAATCGCCAACGAGCTGTTTCCGCTGATCCTGTTTATCGGCATCGGCGCCATGATCGATTTCGGACCGCTGCTGGCAAATCCCAAGCTGATGATTTTCGGTGCCGCCGCACAGTTTGGAATTTTCTTTACATTATGCGTCGCGTCCATGTTCTTCGACATCAATGATGCAGCCGCAATTGCAATTATCGGCGCGGCGGACGGTCCCACCTCCATCGTCGTTGCACAGAAACTGATGTCAAAATATCTTGGCGCAATCATGGTAGCCGCGTATTCTTACATGGCACTGGTTCCCATCATCCAGCCGCCGATTATCAAGCTTCTCACAACAAAGAAAGAACGGCTGATCCGTATGCCTTACGAACAGAAGGAAGTATCCAAACTGACTCGAATCCTGTTCCCCATCATTATCACGGTCATTGCCGGACTGATCGCACCAGCTTCCGTGTCATTGATCGGATTCCTTATGTTCGGAAATCTGATCCGCGAATGCGGCGTGCTCAATTCCCTGTCAGAAACTGCACAAAAGGTGCTCGCAAATCTGATCACAATTTTTCTCGGCATCACCATCGCTACCAAAATGCAGGCAGATCAGTTTTTAAAGCCTGAAACACTTCTGATTCTAGGGCTCGGTCTGGTTGCCTTCATCTTTGACACTGCCGGCGGCGTACTGTTCGCAAAGTTTATCAACCTGTTTACGAAAAACAAAATCAATCCCATGATCGGCGCGGCAGGAATTTCCGCATTTCCCATGTCCGGACGGGTCGTGCATAAAATGGGGCAGGCAGAAGATCCGCAGAACTTCTTGCTAATGCACTCCATCGGTGTAAACGTATCCGGTCAGATCGCATCTGTAATCGCGGGCGGTTTGATTCTCAACTTCTTCAGTTAAAAACAGATTTACATGTAAGGAAAGGAAGACCACAGCTATGAATTTTCATCCCGGAGCTTTTATTGACAGTCTGTATTATATGGGCGTTGGCATGCTCGGTATCATGCTGGTGATCGGCGTTATCATCGGTATTACTGTACTGTTGAATAAAATCACAAATAAAAAATCGGACAAAGAACAAACGCAAAATAACGAGTAAGTAGTTTTATAAACAATACTGTCGATTTTATAATCCTGCAAAATAGCAGCATAACAATCCCTCACCCGCTATCGCGGGAGCTCCCTTTACACAAGGGAGCCTTCTTACTTATTTATACTGCGCGGGAGCCCCCTTTGCACAAGGGGGTCTTTTACTTATTACGCTGTGCGGAAGTCTCCTTTACCGGGGGCATTTTACTTTTTCGTTTGTATTACGCAACAGCCCCTATGTGATCGCAAAGCGAATCCTTACATAGGAGCTGTTTAGTCAGGGTTTTTGTCACACCCCAGTTTTTTATTAGAGCTTTTTATCATTATCCGTTCTTTACAGTTTGATTCCTTTACAATCCGAATCCGCCGTCTACGCCAATACATTGCCCTGTCACATAGGACGCAGCATCAGATGCAAGGAATGCAATCATCTGCGCAACTTCATCCGGTTTTCCGATTCGGCACAGGGGAATCTCCTCAACCAGCGCATTTATATCCGCATCGGAAAAGCATGCGTTCATATCCGTGGCAATTACCCCCGGTTCAACACAGTTCACTGTGATTCCAGACGGTGCCAATTCCTTTGCGAGCGCCATCGTAAGCCCACGCACCCCTGCTTTGGAAGCACTGTACGCAACCTCACAGGAAGCGCCGCAGCGCCCCCAGACGGATCCCACATTGATGATCCGCCCGCTGTGATTCTTCACCATATATTCCGATACACTCCGGCACAGATAAAAAACAGAAGCAAGATTGGTGTCGCATATCTTTCTCCAGTCCGTATCACTGGTATCGCATATCTGCACAATACGGGAAATGCCCGCATTGCATACCAATATATCCAGACCGCCCAAAACCTGCACCGCCTGATCCACCGCGCTGCGCACAGCATCCGAATCTGAAACATCCGCCGAAATAGATACCGCACCTGTACGCCGGCACACCTCTGCGGCAGCATCATGCCCGGTATTATATAAAAATACAACTTGATCGCCAATAGATGTAAATGCTTCCACTGCTGACGCGCCGATTCCGCGGCTGCCGCCGGATATCAGAACTTTTCTCGCCATTTTACACAGTCAGAGGCGTTTTTGCAGCATCCGCCTTTTTCTCCTGTTCAGATACAGTCCGTTTTTCGGGTCCTTCTGCTTCACCCTGCGATATCAAACCCGCATTTTCCGCCGCACAGGAAAGCATCAGCTTGATCCGGTTTTCCTGATTGATCTTTGTTGCCCCCGGATCGTAGTCAATTGCCACAATATTTACATCCGGATGCCGTTCTTTGATAGGCTTCATCATTCCCTTGCCTACAATGTGGTTCGGTAAACATCCGAACGGCTGGGCACAAACAATATTTTTCACGCCGGAATCAATCAACTCCAGCATTTCTGCAGGCAGCAGCCATCCTTCACCCATTTTTGCGCCCATCCCAATATATCCGGATACCAGCTTTATTGTGTGTTCAATTGGCGTAGGAGCGGAAAATCTGCTGTTTTCCCGGATTGCCCCAATCAGATCGTTCTGCATCTTTTGCATGATCCGATATACTACCTTACTGCCAGCAGCTTTTAATTTTCCGATACCGTAAAGCTTTGTATCGACAATACCATTATAAATACAGTACATACAGAAATCAATCAAACCGGGCATGGATACCTCTGCCCCCTGGGATACAAGAAAATCCTCCAGATGATTATTGCCAAGAGGAGAAAATTTCACAAAAATCTCGCCTACGATTCCAACCTTGATTTTCTTTTCCCGCCGAAGCTGAAGCCCTGCAAATTCCCGCACTATAGCAGCATAGTTTTTCTTTACATCGCCATAACTGACTTTTTTATCATATAATTCATCAGCCAGAAATTTCGTCCACTTGTCGCACAGCCGATCACTTGCACCCGATTCCTCCTCATAGGGACGGCATTGGTTGCGCAGTGTCATAAGCAAATCCCCGTAAAGCACCGCATATATCATACCGCGGACCAGCGGCAGCGTCAGCTTAAATCCCGGATTCTCCTCCAAACCGGATATGTTCAGAGATATAACCGGAATATATCCGTAGCCCGCTTTTTCCAGAGCCTTGCGCAGCAGGGCAATGTAGTTGGATGCACGGCACCCGCCACCCGTCTGTGTCAGCATCAGCGCCACCTTATGACTGTCATACTTCCCAGACTGGATCGCATCCAAGAACTGTCCGATTACCAAAAGCGCAGGATAACACGTATCGTTATGTACATATTTCAAACCGTAATCCTTCACGCTCTGACTGCAGTTTTCCAAAAGCTCCGTTTTGTAGCCGTGACGGGTAAGAATCTGCGCAATCATTTTAAAATGCATCGGCAGCATGGTAGGAATAAGGATCGTGTAATCCTTCTTCATTTCCTCTGTAAACTGCACCTTTGGTTTGATCATGCAAGTACCTCGTCTCTCATTTCGTTTTTCGCATTTTTCCGATCCTCCATTGCACCGATCAGACTGCGCAATCGGATTTTCACCGCACCCAGATTAGTAATTTCATCAATCTTCAACTGTGTATACAGCTTTCCGCCGGACTCAAGCATACTCCGAATTTCATCCGTTGTAATCGCATCTACACCGCAGCCGAACGAAACCAACTGCACCAGCTGGCAGTCATCGTGCATGGTGGCATATTTCGCAGCTCTGTACAAACGCGCGTGGTACGTCCACTGGTTGAGCACCTCAACCTCCGGCGTCTCACACAAATCGGATATGCTGTCCTCGCTGACTACAACAAAGCCCAGCGTTCCTGCCAAACGGTCAATTCCGTGACCAACTTCCGCATCCGCATGATAAGGACGACCTGCCAAAATCATAATCGGACGGTTTTCACTCCGTGCAAAGGACAATGCACGCCGTCCTTCCCTGCGGATATCCGCCATCCAAGCGTCATATGCGTCCAAGCCTGCCATTACAGCCTTTCCCACTTCTCCCTTGGAGAGATCCGGGAAAAACTTTTTCAAATATCGATACAGTTCCTTTGTCAATTCCTTTTCGCTGTTAATGTTCAAATATGGATACAGGAATTTCACATTTGCAAGTGCATCTGTATTTGCTGCAAGCAGTTCCGAATAGTACGCCACTACCGGACAGTTGTAATGATTGTCTCCGGACTTTTCATCCATATTATATGTCAGGCACGGATAGAAAATAGCGTCCACCCCCTGATCCAACAACAGCTGAATATGTCCATGCATCAGCTTCGCCGGATAGCAGGCAGTATCGGAAGGAATACTGAAATGCCCCTTTTCATAGATTTCCCTGCTGGATTGTCCCGTCAAAATCACCCGGAATCCCAAAGTGCGGAATATCGTATGCCACAAGGGCGCAAGCTCATACATACCAAGCGCCAGCGGCAGTCCAACCGTTCCGCGCCCGCCTTCCCCTTCTTCCCTGGCAAGTGCCGCCAACTTTTCCCGTTTATACTGGTGCAGATTGGGCAACGCCGCAGTTTCCCGCTGTGATGCGCCCGCTCCTTTTTCACATTGATTTCCGGAAACAAATTTTGCTCCGGTGCTGAAGGTGTTGATTGTCAGATTGCAGCGATTTTCGCATTTGCCGCACCGGGCGCTCACAGCTTTATGGGTAAACTGCAGAAGTGCATCCCGGTCAAGCAAGGTCGATGTTTTGCTTTCCTGTCCGGCAGCGTACAGTGCCGCACCATACGCACCCATCAGTCCTGCAATTCCCGGTCTGGTAACGTTTCTTCCCAATTCCATTTCAAAACCGCGGAGCACTGCGTCATTATAAAAAGTCCCCCCCTGCACCACAATATTTTTTCCCAGTTCATCCGCGCTTCCAGCACGGATTACCTTATAAATTGCATTTTTCACAACACTTACAGACAATCCGGCAGAAATATCCTCCACGCCGATTCCGTCTTTCTGCGCCTGCTTTACCGAGGAATTCATAAATACCGTGCACCGACTTCCAAGATCCACCGGCGCCTTTGCTGACAGTCCCAGCTTTGCAAATTCCGAGGCGGAATATCCCATAGACTTTGCAAAGGTTTCCAAAAAGGATCCGCAGCCGGAGGAGCAAGCCTCGTTGAGCATAATGCTGTCTATGGAATTATTTTTTATTTTAAAGCATTTAATATCCTGCCCGCCAATATCCAGAATGAAATCTACCTTTGGATCAAAATGCCGCGCGGCAGTATAATGGGCAATGGTTTCTACAATACCTTTGTCCACACCGAATGCATGGCAGATCAGTTCTTCTCCGTAACCAGTGACGGCGCTTTGCCGAATCCGGATGCGTGTTCCGCATATCCCATATATCTTCAAAAGCTGCTGCCGTACAATTTCTACAGGATTACCCCTGTTGGAATCATAATATGTATACAGCAGTCTGCCCTCCGTATCAATCAAAGCGAGCTTTGTTGTTGTACTGCCGCAGTCGATACCAAGATAAGCATCGCCGCTGTAGGATGCCGGATCTGTTACAGGCACATTCGCAGCGCTGTGACGGCTGACAAATGCTTCGTATTCTTCCTTCGAAGCAAATAAAGGTTTTCCGTGCCCCGATTCCGTTTTCTGCGCAGCGGCATTTTCAATACGTTCCATAAGCGCATCTATTTGCACAGACTCCCCAGCAGTACCTGCGTACAGCGCCGCGCCAAGCGCCACAGCAAACCGCCCGTATTCCGGAAACAGCGCCATGTCCTCCGACAGCCCCAAAGTTTCCGTAAACCGGCGGCGCAGTCCCTTGCAGTAATACAACGGTCCACCGAGAAACATGACCCGTCCGTCAATTTTCCGCCCTTGGGCAAGTCCTGCGATTGTCTGGTTCACCACAGCCTGGTAAATGCTGGCGGCAATATCCTCTTTCCGTGCCCCCTGATTGAGCAGCGGCTGTATATCCGTTTTTGCAAACACGCCGCATCGGGATGCAATAGAATAAATTCGTTCGCTTTTCAGAGATAATTCGTCCAGTTCGTCCGGTGTCACATCCAAAAGCGTGGCCATCTGATCTATAAATGCACCTGTACCACCTGCACAACTGCCGTTCATCCGCTCATCCGTGCCGCCTTTGAAGAAAATCACCTTCGCATCCTCTCCCCCAAGTTCAATCACACAGGAGGTATCCGGCTCCAAAGCCTTGATTACTTCACCGGTTGCAAACACCTCCTGTACAAACGGGAGGTTGGCAGCCTGCGCCATACCAAGCCCCGCAGAACCGGAAACAGCCACGCGCACCTTATCCATCTGCACATGCTGCTGTGCATCGCGGAGAAGCTCTAATGTTTTCTGCCGCACCTGGGACAAGTGCCGTTCATACTTTTCATATACCACATCTCCTCCCGCAATAGCAACAACCTTTGCGGTAGTAGATCCGATATCAATCCCTATGCACATGTCCTTCCCGAATTTATCCAAATACTTCAGCATCCACATTTCCTCGCTTGCTTATTTACACATTTTATATATACAATCCGCCAAACGCATGCTCAGTCGCCGGCGTTGTACCAGAACGGAGGCTTCTCCTCCTTCGGCGCCTGTGCTTCATATGCGGTATCTGTCGTCTCCGACGCATAGGGATTGTACCTCTGCCCACTGTTTCCAAAACCGCAAAGCAGTCCGTTTGCACACATATTCACACAGGAACATAACAAACACATACCGATAACCGGATGGATCCGACAAAATGGCATACCATAGCTTTGCGCCTCGGAACGGTAAATATGCCCGCCCGCTTTGATTGTCTGCATCGCCTGCCGGTAAACAACGTTTCCCGGCTCCATACGGACAGCCTGTTCAATATGACTGACCGCCGTTACTACATTTCCAAGCTCCTGATTGGCAATGGCACTGAGATAATACCAGCGTGCGCTGCGCTCCCGCACATTGGACAATACATTGACTGCCTCCTGATAAAGACCGGACTGTATATATCGCTGGGCAATATCCGTATAAGAAAAACCCGCGCCGCGCGCACTCTCGCCGTATCCGTTGTGCGCACCGTACCCATAACTGCCGTATTCGCTGTATCCGCCGTACTGACCATACGCCTCTGAAGCTCCGGCACCGCCGGGACGGCTGCTCCTGCCAGCCGCACCGCTTTTGATCTGTTCATACGCATCGTTGATTGCAGACATTTTGCGTGCCGCCTCTGCATCCCCCGGATTCAAATCCGGATGATATTTTTTTGCAAGCCGGCGATATGCTTTTGTAACTTCCTCTTCACCTGCTCCCGGAGATATGCCCAGAACCTTGTACGGATCTTCTGCCACGGTGCTTCTCCTCTCTGTATACAGAAATTTCAAATTTTGTCCATATACCCGAATAAATTATATTATCCAATATTTCGCGGAAAAAGTCAAGTTCCAATTCCCGGTAAGACGATGCGCACTGATGCATCATCGCTTCCAGAATAGAACGCCGGTCTGCATCCGGCAAAAAAGAAAGCGGATTATATCGCTGCCGTTTTAAATCCGAACGCAGATCTACCGCCGCATCCATCATGTAAATCACTCTGCCTAGCGCGTCCCCAAACATGCGCAGCTTTGCGCTCATTTTGTCCTCCTGCCATATAAACAGTTCGGATAAAATCCGTCCGAACGCCGCTGCCGCGGCATCCGGATTCGGATTTCCTTCCCGTTCAATATCAGAAAGTGCGGCAAGCCCCGCTTCGATCGCGTCACACTGCCTGGGATGCTTTGCATAAATTTTCCGGTATTCCTTCTGCAGCAGCCGCCATGTGCACCATCCAATCAAATTTTTGTCATCAATCCAATTATCCCGGGCGCTTTTCATCGCAAGAGCAATATTCATTTCCGCCGCATACCGGGTGATTTCATTGGTAAACAAAATCTGTTTTTTCAGGGGATGCGCCGGGCATGTGCACCAGGAGCGTTCAAAGTTCAACGTATATACAGAAGAAAGAACCAGCGCCAAAAACACCATATCATAATTTAAAGTGATCCGTCCCCGCAGTCCGTGTTCTTCTCCGAGAGAATGACAAATCCCGCAGTAAACGCCCTGATACAGCTGACGATCTGTTTCACTGAGGCGCTCCGGATTTGCAATGACATACCCAAACATGTCTTTTCTCCCTTTCTGTTTTACTCGGCGCCGCCGTTTTGCCGGATCACACCCTCCAAAACATCGCATGCACTTCCAAGCTCCTGAAGATCCTTACCCCGCATAGCTGCGCGCACACGCTTTTCTGCCTCCCGCAGCTGTGCCTTTTGCTCCTTCGGAAGCTTTTTCAACCGAGATGCGGCAGCAAGCAGCTCTTCCGCACGGATTCGGCTGTCGCCCTGCTCTTTTTTCAAATGATCTTCCGCCGCGTACATCGCCGCATCCCGCATGGCTCTTGCGATTTCATCCTGACTCAAATTGGAGGAAGCTTCAATCACAATCTGCTGCTCATTGCCTGTTCCAAGATCCCTTGCTGATACATTTACAATTCCGTTTGCATCAATCGCAAAGGTCACTTCAATCTGTGGAACCCCTCTCGGTGCGCGCCGGATGCCGCTGAGACGAAAGCGCCCCAAAGATTTATTACCGCTCGCCATCTCCCGCTCGCCTTGGAGCACATGCACATCCACGCTGGTTTGAAAGTTTGCCGCCGTTGTAAAAATCTGACTTTTCTTAATCGGAATGGTTGTGTTCCGTTCAATGATTTTGGAAAATACACCGCCCATTGTTTCAATGCCCAAAGACAGCGGTGTTACATCTAAAAGAAGCAGTCCCTTCACCGCACCGCTGAGCACGCCACTCTGGATTGCAGCACCCATTGCCACACACTCATCCGGATTGATTCCCTTAAACGGTTCTCTGCCGGTAAGGGAGCGTATATAATCCTGCACCGCAGGGATTCTGGTAGATCCGCCGACCAAAATCACCTTTCCAATATCATCCTGAGAAAGCCCCGCATCATCCATTGCCTGCCGGACAGGCCCGCCGGTTGCTTCTACCAGATGACGGGTCAGTTCATTGAAAAGCTGACGGGTAATCGTCATTTCCAGATTCAGCGGTCCGTTTTTGCCGCTGGAAATAAAGGGGAGCAACACTGTGGATGCTGTCATCACCGACAGTTCCTTTTTCGCTTTTTCCGCTGCTTCCTGCACCCGCTGCATAGCAGCGTTGTCCCGGCGCAAATCCACTTTCTGCTGCTTTTTAAATTCTTTTACAATATAATCTACAAGGCACGCATCAAAATCGTCTCCGCCGAGACGGTTGTTGCCTGCAGTTGCCTGCACCTCTATAATACCTTCGGATATAGACAAAATGGACACGTCAAATGTTCCGCCGCCCAAATCGTAAACCATTACCTTTTTGGCTTCCTCTTTGTCAACGCCATATGCCAATGCAGCAGCTGTCGGCTCATTAACAATTCTATGCACTGTGAGTCCGGCGATCTTCCCTGCATCCTTGGTAGCCTGCCGCTGGGCATCGGTAAAATAGGCGGGAACGGTAATCACTGCATCCGTCACTGCCTCGCCGAGATAGTCTTCTGCATCTGCTTTCAGCTTTTGCAGGATCATTGCAGAAATCTCCTGAGGCGAATATGCTTTCCCGTCAATTTTCACTCTATAGTCACTGCCCATCTCCCGTTTAATGGAAAAAACCGTGCGCTCACGGTTAGCAGCTGCCTGCCGCAGGGCCGCTTGACCTACCAACCGTTCCCCGTCTTTTGTAAACGCAACTACAGAAGGCGTGGTGCGCTCTCCCTGGGCATTGGGAATAATCACACATTCTCCGCCTTCCATAACTGCTGCACATGAATTGGTTGTTCCAAGGTCAATTCCAATCAGCTTTGCCATACCGCCTGTTCCTTCCCTGCTGTTTTTGATTTTTATATAGTATAGACCTCCAAAATCAATTTTACGTCAACCCAATATGAACCCAACATCAATTCTGTAAAGAATTTGTAAACGGATTTGCAAAAATTTGCACAAACGAAAAAGACTCCCCCCATAAAGGGAGGTAGCACGGTCAAGCGCAGCAATCGTAGCGGAGGAATTATCTCCACCCGACTTAAGCCTCCCCTGTGCAAGGAGAGGCGGCGCGGCGCAACCCGCCCCAAACTTATGCCTCCCCCCGGTAAAGGGAGGTGAGCTTTGCGCAGCAAAGCTCGGAGGAATTGTCTCCACCCGACCTAAGCCTCCCTTGTGTAAAGGGAGGTGGTGCAGCAAAACTCGGAGGGATTGTCCCTGTTTTCATTTTGTATAATCTGCATATCGACAGTTTTATTAGACAATCCCCCACCCGCTACGCGGGAGCCCCCTTTACACAAGGGGGCCTTTTTCATTTATGCTCCGCGGGATACCCCAGGGTTTGTGAAACGAACCCCTGCACTTTTTATATTTAGTACTCCGTTACAGCATCCCTTTGCACAAGGGGGCTTTTTTGTTTGAGCTACACGTGCCAGGGGGGAACCTTTGCGTTTGTGCTGATTTTTTATATCCATATTCATGCACAGCAGCATGGTTTTCCAATAATTATTACACCCTTCGATTCTTCCTCATCGCGAATAACCGCTCCTACGCCGGGCACGTAAATATGCCCACGCAGGGGATTCTTAATGCTGTCAACCGATGTTGTGATTGTTGCCTCCACCTCAGATTTCTCAAAGCAGAGATCCGTTTCTATCATTTCACATTGCAAAAGCTTCAGATTTTTGCAATAGCACAGCGGCTGCGTACCAATAATCCTACAATTTTCAAACGTCACATTTTCACAGTACCATGCAAGATACTCACCCTTCACCACACTGTTTTTCACCACCACATTCTTTGCATGCCAGAAAGCGTCCTTCGTATCAAAAATACAGCCCTCAAAAACGGAATCTGTGATGTACTGAAAAGAATATTTTCCCTTCATCTGTACATTCCGAAAATACAGATTCTCGGAACGCATCATAAAATATTCGCTTTCTGCCGTACAGTCCTCCATTTTAAATCCCTGCACCGACCAGCCAAATTCCGGCGAAACGATGTCACATTCCCGCATCACTACATCGCTGCATTCACGCAGCGCCTTGATCCCGTGCAGCTTGGTTCTGCAAATATCAATATCCCGTGAATACCACAGCGCCGCACGGCAAAGAGACGTCATTTCCGATGCAGTAATCTTCACGCCGTCATCATGCCAGAACGGATAACGAAGATTAAAAAAGCATCCGTCCGCTGTAATATTTCTACACTCTTTAAACGCACTTTCCCCGTCCGCAGGACCATCGAAAGCACAGTTTTTCACTGTAAGATCTTTCTTTCCGTATAATGCCCGTTCCGCGTCAAACGTTTTATCTGTAATGATATTCATAAATCCTCTCCTCTCTTCCCATATCCTTCTATGTACACATCTGCTTCTTTTCTTGATTTGAATATAGTAACCTCCCGCCCATCCTGATATGTACCGAGCAGCCTATATATCTGTGGGATTTTCATTGCATGAAAATCCATAATTGCACGTCTGAATTCTTCATCAAATTCTGTTTCAATCCACGGCATTTCCTCGCGTTTTTTACCAATGCGGGATTGCGCGCCTGCTATACAATCCTCCGTTGAAAAATCCAATAAAAAGATTGTATCGCACTTGCACAAACGCATTTCTAAAGTGCGCTGGTAATTTCCGTCGATAATCCATTTATCCTTTTCTAAAATAACGCTTAGCTTCCTGTCAAATTCTTCTCTCGAAATATTGGTTTTGTCCGGCTTATGCCACAACATATCCAGATAATACAGCGGAAGACCCGTAATATCCCTTAACTTCCGCGCGAACGTGCTTTTTCCCGCTCCCGGACATCCGATCACCATTGCCCTCAGCATATCTTCCTCCGCCTTTATGTATTTTGATGCAACCATATAGCAAAATATTTGCTTTCCCAAATTATATAATACCATATTGCAAGCTGTCAGGCAAGGATTGCAATGAATTTCTTGCAAAAGCCGCCTAACCTGTAGTATACTGTAAATGGAAACAGCCGTACTGACGGCAGAATGGAGGACACCATGTTTAATATACTTGTAGCTGAAGATGATACCGAACTGAACCTGCTGTTCTGCACGGTGCTGCGCAAAAACGGATACAATCCTCTTCCCGCACTGGACGGTGAGGAAGCGCTGCGTCTTATGGACGGTGCATATGTGGATCTGATCATTTCCGATATTATGATGCCACGTCTGGATGGATTCGCCCTGACAGAAGCAGTCCGGCAGGCGGATAAACAGATTCCCGTCCTGCTGATTACCGCCAAAGACAGCTTTGGAGATAAGCAAAAGGGATTTTTGTCCGGTGCAGACGACTATATGGTCAAACCGGTGGATGTGAATGAAATGCTTCTGCGGGTAGGTGCCCTTCTGCGACGTGCAAAAATCACAAGCGAACACAGGCAAATGATCGGAAATACCATATTGGATTATGATTCTCTTACCGTTACCTGGGAGCAGAAGGAAACAGTTTTGCCCCAAAAGGAATTTCTTCTTTTATATAAACTATCTACCAATCCCGGACATATCTACACCCGCCAGCAGTTGATGGATGAAATCTGGGGGATGGAAAGTGAAACGGAAGCCCGCACGGTCGATGTACACATCAACCGTCTGCGGGACCGGTTCCGGGAGAATAAAGATTTCGAAATCATCACCGTCCGGGGACTGGGCTACAAAGTAGTAAAAAAATAATACGGAGAGATTGCAATGAAAAAGCATGGTTTTAAGCTCGACTTCTATTTCACCCTTGTGGTATTCGGCATCATGTCTGCATCCGTACTGCTGATTGCCCCCATTTTGGCGCTGACTGCCAGCCGGGGATATTTTGCAGGTATGGACCTCATGGCCGCCTTTATTATACTGTATCTGCTCAGTATGGCAACAGGCGTTACCATATCCGCTATTGTAGGGCACAGAATCCTGAAACCGATTTTAAAATTTAGTGATGCACTGCAGGAAGTATCTGCGGGAAATTTTCATGTGCAGGTATCAGAAACGCAGCGTATTGAAGAATTGGCGCAAATGGCAGCAAATTTCAACCGTATGGTGCAGCAGCTGCAAAATACGGAAACCGTACACGGAGATTTTATCGCCAATCTTTCCCACGAATTCAAAACACCCCTCGCATCTATCGAAGGATACGCTGTTTTGCTGAAAGACGACCGTCTGTCCCGTGAGGAACATGATGAATATGTAGACAGAATTATCCGGGCAACCCATCGGTTGTCCTCCCTCTCGGGAAACATCCTCAAAATCTCCCGTTTGGAAAGTCAGGAAATTATTACAGACAAAAAACCGTACCGTTTGGATGAACAATTGCGTCAGGCTGTTTTACTGCTGGAAACGGATTGGAGCAAAAAAAATCTGGAATTGGATATCAGGCTGGAAGATGTAGTCTATTACGGAAACGATGAACTGCTTATGCAGGTGTGGCTGAATCTGCTGTCCAACGCAATCAAATTCACACCGGAAGGCGGTTCCATCACCATTCAATTGACACAAACGAATATAATCAAAGCCGTTATCCGCGACACAGGTATCGGCATGGATGCGGAAACTGCCAAACATATTTTCGACAAATTCTATCAGGGCGACACCTCCAGAAAAAGCGAAGGAAACGGGCTGGGTCTTGCAATTGTTAACCGTATTATCAAACTGTGCAGCGGTACTATACAAACAGACACAGCCCCGGGAGAGGGCACATCCTTCACCGTATGCCTTCCAAAATAAACGATCTGTCATACTTTTGGTTATTCTATATATAAATTAAAATAGAAATCTTCTTTTATACCGAAGCCCATAACGGAACACGTTCCGCTGTGTATATCTCCGGGAAGCCGAACCGCTGCATGTCCGCCCAACGCACCTGCGACGCAGAACGCTGCACGCATCAGAAGATGCTTCGGTGCACAAATTTCACAAACCAGCCGTTCTTCTAAAAGAAACGCGCCGCATGGAGTATCTTCCAGAGAAAAGCCCATTGCCTGATATCCAAACCGGCACATAAAGTCCACCGCATCTGCATTCCATCCGCACAACCCGGCAGGTATAAAATACATTTCACGCAATCGCACATATGCATCCGGTCGGATGGACTCCAATGTCACAATGTTTTCCCCAATCATGTCCATTGTATTTTCCCAAAGAAGCGTTTTTAGTCCCAGCTTCTGATAAAAATGTTCCAAATTCGGCTCCGCCGGACGCACAAAATATCCGGCTTGCTCCCGACTGCATATTTCACGGATTTTTTCATGGATTTTCTGACATATCCCCTGTCCGCGCCAGGCAGGATGCGTGCATACAGCGTATCCGTAGTACGCCCTTTGAGAGACATCCGGCTGCAGCAAAAGCGCCATACCAATCGTCTGATCCCCATCCGATGCCAAAACCGCACCATACAGGGGCATCTTCCAGCAGAACTGCCGGATATATGCAGGACTGTCTCCAAAGCACTTTTTCCATATGGAAGACACCGCTTTCCATATCTGCTCCCTGTCATATGCCTGCCGGCATTGTATAAAATTTATAGCAGGTTCCATAGTTTGCATGCTCCTTTCCACGCGGTTATTGTCATTTTACACATTCTCCCAATATGTGTCAAGGTGACACACATAGATTTTTCTCCCAAAGACTTGACATAAAATACATCAGTAACTATAATAATACTACTGCAATGCAATAAATCCTGCAATGTACTTTCCCCTATTTTCCCCCGGGTATCCGGAGAAATGGATGAAAAATGAGAACATATAATAATTTAAAACCTGTACAACCTCCAAAGCCTGTGGAAAACCTGCGGCAAATGGCACAATCCAACGCAGAAGTCTACGGCGACAAAGCGTTGTACATTTTTAAGGAAAACGGAGAAACCCAAAGAGTCACATTTCACGAATTCTGGGAAATGGTGCGCGCCTTTGGATCCGGTCTGTATCAATATGGGCTGAACGGAAAAAATATCGCCGTTGTAGGCGATACGCACCCATCCTGGACTGCTGCATTTATCGCCACTGTTTCCACCGGCGGCGTGATCGTTCCCCTTGATAAGGAACTGGACAGCGACCAGATGGTAGAATTCATGAAAATTGCTGAGTGCAACGCCCTTGTATATACCGCATCCATGAACAGCAAAATCGAAGCAATCCGGGAGGAACTGTCTTTTCTGGATTATCTGATTCCGGTCAGCACAGAAAACAGCGATGAAAAAATTCTGCCCTTCCAAACGGTAACCGCCAGCGGTCAGGAAGCGATGGAATCCGGCAGCACCGCTTTTGCTGACTACGAAATGAATATGGACGCACTCTCTGTGATCCTTTTCACCTCTGGAACATCCGGTACCAGCAAAGGCGTCATGCTCTCCCAGGGAAACCTTGTTGCAGCTATCAACGCCTCCTGCAATACCATGCAGCACGACCGGGATGATTCCCTTGTTTCCGTTTTACCGATCCATCATACCTATGAACTGACCTGCGGACAATTCGCTGCCTCCAATCTGGGTATTACCTCCTATATTTGCGACGGTCTGCGTTATGCAACCCGCAATTTCAAGGATTTCAAACCTACCATGCTGATTCTGGTACCGCTGTTTCTGGAAACAGTGCACAAACGAATCTGGGAAGAACTGAAACGAAAAGGCATGACGAAAAAGGTTCGTGCCGCTATGGCGCTCAGCGATTCCATGCTGAAAATGGGAATCGACATGCGTCCGAAAATGTTTTCACAAATTACCGCTGCATTTGGCGGCAATCTGAAAAGCATCGTATGCGGCGGCGCACCGATTGACCCAAAAATCATCCGGGATTTTTATTCCTTTGGCATTACGGTTTTACAGGGATACGGAATTACGGAATGCGCTCCTCTTGTTGCAGTAAACCGCGCCGGAAGGGTTAAATTCAACACGGTCGGTCAGCCGGTTCCCAACTGCGAAGTAAAAATTGATCCGCTGCCAGAAAGTGCAAACGGCGAAGGTGAAATTTTAGTAAAAGGTGACAACGTCATGCTTGGTTACTACAAAAACGAAGAAGCCAACCGTGCTGCATTCACCGACGACGGCTGGTTCCGCACCGGTGACGTAGGCACTATGGATAAACAGGGATATATTACTATAACCGGACGGCTGAAAAATATTATTATCGCTTCCAACGGAAAGAATATCTATCCGGAAGAATTGGAAGAAAAGCTGAACCGGATTTCCGCTGTACGGGAATGCGTTGTCGTGGGCAGGGAGGAAGCCTCCGGCGAGGTTGTAATCACCGCGGTGATTGTTCCCAACTACGAAGTTCTGGGCGAGGGCACGACAGACACAGCTGTCAGTTTCATTTTGAAGGAAGCCATTGCACAAATCAACCGCTCCCTTCCCTCTTATAAACACATCAACCGTTTTGAAGTACGCCATGAAGACTTTGAAAAAACACTGACCAAGAAAATCAAGCGTTTTCTTGTAAAATAATGGCCATACAGTGACTACCCGTGGCTGAATTGCATCGGCTATGCCGCGTCCAAACGCTGGTGCGTTTGCTTTTATGATACAATAACTGTAATAATTAGGAGAATAAAAATGTTTGAGAAACTCACAGAAATTTTGGTAAATGAGCTGCAGGTAAACGCAGACGATATTACGATGGAAGCAGAACTGGTTAGTGATCTCGGTATCAATTCTCTGGAACTTGCCGATTTGCTGCTCCTTTGCGAAGATAAATTTGACATCGTGATTGATGATGATGATGTGCATAAGCTGGTTACCGTAGGAGATGTAGTTGCATTCATGGAATCCAACGCAAAATAACAAGGAATGCAGAAAGGCTTCAGATCTTGTACACCATGTATCTGAAGCCTTCTTTCATGTTTATCAGACTGAGTAAAGGATATAAAATATGGAACTGAAAAAGACAGACATTCGCGGTGTACAGGTGTGCGACACTACGCTGGACGGTGCAGTGGAATATATACAGCATCAAATACAGCAAGACACTGCTACCGCAGTTTATACCCCCAATGCAGAGATCGTGCAGCTTTGCATTGACGATCCTTCTTACTACCCTATTATCAATTCCGCAGAATTGATCGTCCCCGATGGAGTCGGCGTGATCAAGGCCGCAAGAATTTTGGGCACTCCCCTGCAGGAAAAAGTAGCAGGTGTTGTTCTCGGAGAACGGGTCCTGCAGCTTGCCGCCGAAAATGGCTATCCCGTATTTCTGTTCGGCGGGAAAGATGCTTCCCGCTGTCCCAGCGGCCAGTCTATTGCTGACCAATGCAAAGATATTATGGAAAAAAAATATCCCGGTCTGAACATTTGCGGTACAAAAGACGGTTATTGCAAAAAAGATGGATCTGAAAACGATCAGACCATTGAAGCAATCAACGCATCCGGCGCGTCCATCCTGTTTGTATGTCTAGGTGCCCCCTTGCAGGAAAAATGGATCTACGAAAACCGCAGCCGTCTCCCCGGTGTGAAACTGTTTCTGGGACTGGGCGGCAGCTTGGATATCTACTCCGGGAACACCAAGCGCGCTCCCAAAATTATGATTAAACTGGGACTGGAATGGTTCTATCGTCTATGCTGCGAACCGTGGCGCATTGGGCGCATGATGAAGCTGCCAAAATTTTATTTTGGCACATGGGCATATAAGCGCAAAATGAAAAAGTAAAAATATATAACAAAACAGATCGCCGCAGTGCGGCAAAATGGAGCGAATTATGATTGCAGTTGCATTCTCCGCTTGCGAAAACACCTATGAATCCCAGCATACTGCCGGCATATATCTGCGAGATATACTGCTGCACGGTTTTGGTATTAAACCCGAAAATTATACATTCAACAAAACAAAGGAAGGCAAGCCTTACGCTGAGGATGCCCCGTTCTGCTTTTCCATATCACACAGCAGAGTCCTTTGCTGCTGTGCAGTCAGCGTAAATGCATCATTCAGCGCAGATACTGCATTGCATTCGTCTGCCGACTTGCATTTGCATGTAGAGACAGAACCCATATCGCCATGGATATGGGAAAACAGTACTCTTCTTTTTCCGGGTATTTCCGGAGAAATCGGATTGGATCTGGAAAAAGTAGATTTCGATGCGGATTTATCCCGCCTTGCAAAAATAACAAAACGGTATCTTTACAACGCCCCTCAGCCTTCCGATGCCGCTGATTTTTACAAAAGCTGGACACGGCAGGAAGCATACGGAAAATATACCGGACAAGGCTTTCTTGCAAAGCCGGATCCAAGCGTTTCACTATACAGCTTTCGCGTAATCCATCAGGATACCACCTACTTTCTATCCCTTGCCTGTAATCCATAGAATATTTGCATATATCCAATCATGACTGCCGGCAAAGTAGATAAATAAAAAGGCTCCCCCAGCAAAGGGAAGTGGCGCACAGCAGGTTTCCAATAATTCTAAGCCTCCTCCGACAAAGAGAGGTGTCACACCGTCAGGTGTGACGGAGGAATTGTCCCCACCTCTGCTCAAGCCTCCCTTGTGCAAAGGGAGGTGGGTTTTGCGCAGCAAAACGCGGAGGGATTG
>BLMO01000015.1 GCA_011957885.1 Clostridiales bacterium | reverse complement strand
TTGCAAAACTCACCCCCCTTTGCACAAGGGGGGCTTTCACTAGGGGGGGCGCCGTGCCACCTCCTTTTTTCGGGGATATGAACTTGAGAAAAAAGGCTCCCTATATACTATAGGGAGGCTTTTTACATAGGGTGATTAAATTTTCACAACGCCGAACACATCCAAAATGGATGACAACAAAATAAGCAGAGTGAAAATCGGTGCAACATATTTGATCATTACGGTGAATAAAGTTCTTGCCTTAAAGGGACCGCCACGTTCCAATTCTGCAATCAGCGATTTGGGCTTTATAATATATCCCACGAAAATACAGGTTGCAAACGCAGTGATTGGCATAATAATACTATTGCTGAGGAAATCAAACAGATCCAGAAACTGCATGCCGATAATCTTAACCGTACTCCATGCACTATATCCAAGGCAGGACAGCAGTCCCAGTGCCACACAAATTCCAAATACAAGGATACATGCCGACTTGCGTCCGATTCCAAGCTTATCCCGGAAAATGGAAACAATTGTTTCCATGAGAGAAATCGCAGAGGTCAGTGCGGCGAACAGCACCATAATAAAGAATGTCGCTCCGATGATGGATCCACCGGGCATGGTTGCGAAAACCTTGGGCAATGTTACAAACATCAGCCCGGGACCCTGCCCCAGCGCAGTTTCATTTCCGCCGGAAAATGCAAACACAGCCGGAATGATCATAAGCCCTGCAAGAAATGCAATGCCCGTGTCAAACAGTTCAATTTGTCTGACGGATTTTTCTATGCGAATATCCTTTTTCATGTAGGATCCGAAGGTGATCATAATACCCATTGCCAGGGACATGGAGTAAAATAGCTGTCCCATAGCCGCAACCACCGTCATCATGGAAAATTTGGAAAAGTCCGGTTTTAGATAATATGCAACGCCGTCCAACGCTCCGTCCATGGAGAAAATTGTGTAAACGCAGATCACCAAAATCAGCACCACTAGGATCGGCATCATAATTTTGCTGACCTTTTCAATTCCCTTTTCCACATCAAATAATACGATCACAGCCGTGATCCCCATAAACAGCAAAAACCAGAAAATCGGTTCAGCAGTTTTGGAAATGTACGCGCCGAAATACGCGTCGTTTGCCATGGCTGCGCTCTCGCCGGTAACAAATCCGACCAGGTATTTCGTAACCCAGCCGCCGATTACAGAGTAATAAGGTAAAATAATCATGGGAACAATGGACGCAAGATACCCCAGAAAAGAAAAACGTTTATTCAATGATCCGAATGCGCCGATGGCACTGAGCTGCGTTTTTCTGCCCAATGCAATTTCAGCGGTCATAAGAGCGAATCCAAAAGTGACCGCCAATATCAGATAAACGAGCAGAAAAATGCCGCCGCCGTATTTTGCGGCAAGATAGGGGAAACGCCAGATGTTTCCAAGTCCTACAGCAGAGCCGGCAGCTGCCAGTACAAATCCGACTTTGCCGGAAAAGGAACTTCTTTTATGAGACAAAACCAATCCTCCTGTATGTTAAAAAATCCGGGATGCGGACAAGCGTCCGCATCCCCCATATGTATAATACATATTTTCAAAAATTTTTATTGAAATTACATTATTTTTTATCGTTGTCCGTTTTCACAACTTCGCCCAAAGACGAAACAAGTCCGGCGATCCCCTGTATTTCAGACGGAATGATAATTTTGGTTGCTTTTCCGTCCGCCGCCTTTGCAAATGCTTCCAGACTTTTGAGCGTAAGAACCCCTTCGCCCGGAGCGGCTTCATTGAGCAGTTTGATACTGTCTGCAAGCGCTGTCTGCACTTGTATGATTGCCTGCGCTTCGCCTTCCGCTTCTCTAATCTTTGCTTCTTTTACAGCCTCTGCATTCAGAATTGCAGCCTGTTTTTCCGCTTC
>BLMO01000014.1 GCA_011957885.1 Clostridiales bacterium | reverse complement strand
GCAGCATTGCGTACAGCGTCGGTAGACGAAATATCTGCTGTTCCGGGTGTAACCAAAGAAAATGCAGCTGCAATTCTGGAATTTTTGCAGGATAAATAGACAATTGTAAAAGTGAGGTTTGATCTTGGAATGAGAATTATAACGGGCAGTGCCAGGGGGATTCAGCTGGAATCCCTGCCGGGCGAGAATACAAGACCTACGACAGATCGGGTAAAAGAAGCACTTTTTTCTATGATACAGTTTGAAATTGAGGGCAGGCGGGTGTTGGATTTGTTTGGCGGCAGCGGGCAGCTTGGATTGGAAGCCCTTAGCCGCGGTGCACAGCACTGTGTATTTATTGATGCGGCGAGAGCGGCGTGTGATATCATTACTGCAAATGCCAAAAAATGCAAGTTATTTGATAGATGCAGAATATCGACGGGAGATTATGCATCTTTTTTGCGCAGTGCAGCAGAAAAGGAGCAGTTTGATATTATATTCCTGGATCCTCCCTATGATTCGGAGTATCTTGCAGCGGCGCTGACCGGTATTGCGGAGGGTGGGCTCTTGGCAAATGGTGGAAAGATTGTCTGTGAAACGGATAATGGTGCATTGCCCGCTTCCAAGCGCTTGTTAAAGGATGAAGCATACCATGCACAGCAGGTTCGTCAGCAGGTATTCGGTGGAGATGATGCGTTGCAGGCGCGGTTTGCAGTTTTGCGCAGCGTTTTGTACGGCAGAACACGGATTACGCTTTTGGAATGTGCAAACGGACCGGAGGATGAAGAATGAAGCGTGTAGCGATGGTAACCGGCAGTTTTGACCCGGCAACGCTTGGTCATGTGGATATCATACAGCGAGCGGCAAAGGCGTTTGACGAGGTATATGCCGTTGTTTTGGTGAATGCCGAAAAACGGAATTCTGGAATGTTTACACCTATCCAGCGCCGTCTGATTCTGGAAAGCGCGTGCAGAGACATATCCAATGTGCAGTGTCTTGTGTGCGATGAGCTTGCCGCTGAATTTGCAGACAAGCTTGGCGTATCTTATATTGTAAAGGGAATCCGCAACGGAACAGACTTTGATTATGAATATACTTTGGCGGAAATTATGCGTCGGTTTTCTCCCAGATTGGAAACCTTTTTCCTGCCGGCGAATCCTGCGCTGGCACATGTTTCGTCAACGTATGCAAGGGAACGCTTGCGCTATGGTGCGGATCTGTCGGACGTGGCGGATGCGGCAACAGCCAAGCTGATGGTTCAGTTTTTAACGGAAAGAGAAAATACTGCAACGTAAAAAAAGAGGGCATGCCCTCTTTTTTTTATTTATGGGGAATTCCTTTGTTTTTCACCGGATGAAAAAGGCTTCCGTGTGAGATGGCACATACCAAAAGCCTCCCTTGTGCAAAGGGAGGTGGCTCGGCGTTAGCCGTGACGGAGGGATTGTTTATTCTATCATTTTGAAGGACCATCAAGTCGTTAGTCTCGTTTAAACAATCCCCCACCCGCTGCGCGGGAGCCCCCTTTGCACAAGGGGGCCTTTCTAAAGTTTTAGCTGC
>BLMO01000013.1 GCA_011957885.1 Clostridiales bacterium | reverse complement strand
ATTGTTGGATTTTTTTACACTAAGGAACCCTGATGAATTATTGGATGAATTACGCTTTGGATTTGTTATTGTAAATCCTCACAAGAGAGGAAAAGGCTATGGAAAAGCTATGCTCCAGATAGGTCTAAAATTTGCATTTGAAATATATGGAGCAAAAAAAGTATCATTGGGTGTTTTTGAGAATAATCTTCCAGCTTATTACTGTTATAAAGCAGTCGGTTTTAGCGATGTAGTTCTTGATACAACAGAAAAATATTGTATTCTTGGTGAAGAATGGAAGTGCAAAGAATTGATTATGGAAAATAGATAAATTCCGAGTTTATTGGGCGGCCACTATTCAAGGGTGACCGCCCGCTTTCAGTGTTTTGATGAATACTTTTGAAAAATAGCTGTCAGCAACACAAATCTTGAACAGGGATAATCATCGGAGCCTTTCACCCGAAAAAGGCATATTTACAACATGCTTTTGCATATATTTATCCAGAGAAAGAAAGGCATGGTGATTGTATGAAAAAGTGGATTTCTGTATGTATGGCACTTTTACTGATCCTGCCTGTGCTGACAGTTGTACCAAGAGCGGCACAGGAAGATATCAAACCTTTTGATGTGAATGCGAAAAGCGCGGTGCTGATGGACGCGCATACGGGCACGGTGCTGTATGCAAAAAATGCCAGTGACGCACTGCCGCCTGCATCCGTTACAAAGGTGATGACCTTGCTTCTTATTATGGAAGCGATTGATGAGGGAAACCTGTCTCTGCAGGATAAGGTAAGTGTCAGCGAATATGCTGCTTCCATGGGCGGTTCCCAGGTGTATCTGGAGCCTTTTGAAGAAATGATCGTGGAAGACTTATTAAAAAGTGTAGTAATTGCTTCGGCAAACGATGCTGCGGTGGCGCTGGCAGAAAAGGTTGGCGGCAGTGAGGAAGCATTTGTCAACCGGATGAATGAGCGTGCTGCGGAGCTTGGCATGGAAAGCACGCATTTTGAAAATGTAACCGGGTTGGACGACGATGTGGAAAACCATACCCTC
>BLMO01000012.1 GCA_011957885.1 Clostridiales bacterium | reverse complement strand
AAGCAGGGTATCCAGCCTTTTACGCTGCTTGCATGCTGCGATTTCCTGGGATTGACCTGTGTACATCATCGATATTATAAGAACAATACGGATAATGAAGAACTTCGTCAGCTGTATATGGAGCGTTACGATGCTATGTACAATTATATTAAAGAGAATGACATTCCGGTTTTCCCCAGTGAACAATATGGACTGCCGGCTGAAATCAGCTATGAGGAAGATCCTATGTATCAGATTTATGGCGCGGAGCGTCCCGGCGTCAGCAGATATCCTGCTTCCTGATTTATAGAGAAAAAGCCCGTTTTCAAACGGGCTTTTTGTTTGCATGTTATTTTATACAAAAAATCAAAAAATACTTGATTAAGTATAAACAATATGATACAATAAAGTGTAAAAATCATATTAGACTGGTCTAATATTACAAGGAGAAAGCAAATGAAAAGAGTATTGTCTGTTTTGCTGTTGCTCTCCATGCTGGCAGGAATGTTCAGTATCGGAGCTGCGGCCCAGTATATTCAGGTAGATGACACTTTCACTTTGGGCGATGTGAACGGCGATGGGTATACAGATGCCGTGGATGCGTTTGAAGTGGTGCGGTATCTGGCAGATGTAGAAGGAGTATCTCTGGATCGGAAGTCTGCAGACTTAGATGCCGACGGTGCGGTAACTGTGTCTGATTCACTCCAGTTCAGATTGTGCCTTGCAGAGGTGAAGCAGTGGTCTGACTATGAGATCTCAAGCGGCTACGGCGAAGCAATGTACAACTTCACTATTGCAGGTAACCCCATCAATACATATTGTATTACTGTGCCTGCTGAACTTCCCGATAATACCGAAGCCAACAGAAAGGTTTACGGTGCGAATGCTTGGTATGCTGCGGATCAGATGCGCAAGTATACCCTTATTGCGACCGGATTTGAACTTCCTGTTGTAAAGGGCGAAAAGACGGCGGAGCACGCTATCGCTTTTCATATTGAAGATGAAGAAGGCGAGCTTGGCGTAGAAGGCTATATCTATGAAGTGAAAGACGGGGATCTGCATATTTATGGAACCCGCCGCGGCTGCATGTACGCTGTGTATGATATTTTAGAGGATTATATAGGATATCGGTTTTATCACAGCGAAATGACAATGATCTATAAAAACCGTACCGCAGATATTCCTGAAGGCGTGTATGAAACGTATCTTCCGATTATAAAATTCAGAGAAGTTGCACAATCCTTTGGGAATAGAGATGAATATTATATCCCGCGCAAACTGAACGCTTCCAATAACACATGGGACTATTATTACGGTACTTCAACGGGTTCGCACTTTATCAATGCGCATTCCTTCCAGTACCAGTATCGGATGTACCATGGACCTGCCGCTCCGGAGGGCGAAGAACGCCCCCTGTCTTATCGGTATAATAATGGTCCTACAGACCATGGTGACTGCGTATGGAATCCCTGCTTTACCAGCGATGATGTATATGAAGAGCTGTTTGAAGGAATGATTCTGATTGCAAGGATGCTTACAGATGAATGGGGTAGCCATACATATCGGAGAGAAACTTCCTATATGTCTTTCTCGCCCAATGATACGGACGGTGCAAAGGATATCTGGTGTCACTGCGCCGACTGCTCCACATTGTATGCATCTGAAGGCATTATGGGTGCGATTGTGTATATGGCAAACCGTGCAGCTGTGGATATTCAGGAATATTATCCCGGCATGAAGATTCTGTGCGGTATTTATGATCATTCACCGGTAAACAATATTTATCCTGATAAGAATCTGGCAGTATATTACTGGGGCAACGGCTGTAACAACCACATTTTGGGCAGCGGAGATTGCGGCGATTATTTGATTGATACGGGTCTTGCAAAAAGAAGCAACACGATTGATGAACTGTGCCTAAAGCAGTGGGGCGATGCGTGTGCCCAGACCGGTGCTGAACTGTGGTTCTGGGAATATCCTGTAACTTACCACTATTATTTGGTAGGATGCCCGAACATTCTGAATCTGTATTACGACTATAAATATCTGGTGGAAGAATGTAATGTGACCGGTATCTATCATGAGGGCGGCGGACAGACATATCATTTTGAAACATTGAAAGCATATCTTTCCTCCCGTATGTTTGCTGATCCGGATATGACTGAGGAAGAATATTTCGAAATCATCAAAGAATATCTGTATATGTACTACGGCGACGGCTATGAGGAACTGTATCAGTTTATTCTGATGCAGAACGAAGCGGGAGATCTTCAGCCCTGCTTCATCAACAACTTTGACCGCCCCCGTCAGATGTACAACTATAAGTATATTGATGAGCATTATGAAGAAATGCGTGCGCTGTTGGTAACGGCAAAAGAAAAAACATCTGATGACGGTCAGCGCTCAAGATTGGAGACAATGCTTGTATGCTTCGACTTCTTAGGACTGACTTGCGTACATCATCGGTATTATAAGAATACAGATAATGAAGAGCTCCGTCAGCTTTACAGAGAGCGTTATGATCATATGTATGAGTATATTCGGGATAATAATATGGTAATTTTCTCCAATGATACCTATACGCTTCCGACGCTCAATGGCGAAGACCGTTACAAAGAAGATCCTATGTATCAGTTCTATAAGGATGAAAGAAAAGACGGTCGGTACGACGGCACAAACTGATTTGCAAATTGCATAAGAAAAAGCATCCCTTTTGTAGGGGATGCTTTTTTATTGGAATACGCATTGCTTTTGTAGTTTTTATATAAAAAAGCAAAAAAACACTTGCACAAGTATAAACAATATGTTACAATAAATTATAGTAAACTGCACAAAGTATGCTGGGAAATCTGAAAGATGATGAACTACAGAAATGGAAGTTTGGCGCTTTCAGACCTGGTTTGTGCCGTGCGGCTAATGATAATCCATATTTCGCCGGTGGCGAAATTGGCACAATCCAAAGAAAGGAACGGTTATGAAAATGAAAAAAGCATTATCTGTCCTGCTGATGCTTTCCATGCTGGTCGGCGTGTTCAGCGTTACTGTATCGGCGCGGGACCAGGATTGGAGAATTGACGACACTTTTACCTTGGGCGATGTGAACGGAGACGGCTATGTGGACGCTGTGGACGCGTTCGACGTTGTCCGTTATCTGGTAGATGCAGACGGCGCATCTTTGAATCGGGATGCTGCAGATATGGATGCAGACGGCGATATCACTACTGCTGACTCGCTCCAGTTCAGACTGTGTCTGGCAGAGGTGAAACAGTGGTCTGACTATGAGATTACTGACGATTATGGGGAGGCTTTGTATAATTTTACAATAGCAGGTAATCCCATTAGTACATACTGCATTGTTGTGCCTGCAGATACAAGACAGTCCAGCAACCTGTATTTTGCGGCGGATCAGCTGCGGAAATATGTTCGCATGGCAACAGGCCATAATATGGAAATCTGTTACGGTGAGCAGAAGGCTGAGAACGCAGTTGTTTTCCATCAGGAAGATGAAGAAGGCGAGCTTGGTATTGAGGGCTTCATCTATGAAGTAAAAGATGGGCAGCTTCATATTTACGGAACACGCCGCGGCAACATGTATGCAGCGTATGACATTTTGGAGGAATACCTGGGATACCGTTTTTATGCTGCATATGAATATATGACCTACAAGCAGCGTGCTGTGGATATTGCTGAAGGAACATATTTCAAGAAGATTCCGGAACTAAACTTCCGTATTACAAGACAGACGACATATGGGAGTGAAGGAGTGGATTTCTTCTTCCAGCGCAGATCCAACGGTCGGGGTACGTTGAGCGGCAGTGACGATGAAGAATATGGATACCTGACCGGTGCACACTTTATCAACGCCCATTCCTTCGGTTATTATTACAGAATGTATACCGGCAACAAGATCTATGAGGATCAGGGTTTGGTATGGCCGGACGGTCCCAGTTTTTCAGAACGTTATAATGCCGGAGTGCAGGTAAATGAGTACGAATGGCAGCCTTGCTTTACCAGTGATGAAAGTTATGAGCAAGAGTTTGAAGGAATGCTTTTAACCATACGGATGATTACAGAGGACTGGAAAAATACCAAGTTCCAAATGGGAACCTCTGCAATGTCTTTCTCAATCTGTGACAACCTCAAAGGAATGTGCAAATGTGATGACTGCTCCACGCTCTATGCAACGGACGGCTATGCGGGAGGAAGTGTGTACATTGCCAACCGTGCAATTGATGATATTCAGCAGTATTATCCGGGACTGAAACTGTATTTCATTATTTATGAACATACGCCTCCGAAGACGATTTTTCCCAAAGATGATTTGATCATTTTGTACTGCGGCACTCCCTGCAATAACCACTATATCAATAGCGGCGAATGCACGGAAGAAGGAAATTCACTGCATGGTGAAAGCAATATCCTGGAAGCTGAGTACCTGAAAGCATGGGGAGATGTCTGTCAGGAATCCGGCGCAGAACTTTGGTTCTGGTATTATCCTGTCACCTATCACTACTATCTGGTAGGATGTCCGAATATTATCAATCTGTATTATGATTACAACTATTTAGTCAACGAATGCGGCGTAAGCGGTATGTTCTATGAAGGCGGCGGAACGGAGTTTATCTTTGAAACGCTGAAAGAGTATCTTGCGATGCGCCTCAACTGGGATCCGGAAATGACGGAAGAAGAATTCATTGGTCATATAAAGGAATACCTGTATCTGTATTACGGAGATGGTTATGAGGAACTGTATCAGTACATTATAATGCAGGATGAGGCCGGAAACGGTGCGGGCTGCTTCATCAACAACTGGGATCGTCCCCGTCAGATGTATGACTACAAGTACCTCGATGATCATTATGAAGAAATGCGTGCACTTATTGTATCAGCACAGGGCAAGGCAAAAACAGATGAGCAGCGTAAAAGGCTGGATACCCTGCTTGCATGCTGCGACTTCCTGGGTTTGACCTGCGTACATCACCGGTATTATAAGAACCCGGAAAGCGAAGAACTTCGTCAGATATACATGGAACGCTATGATGCTATGTATGAGTATATTGGATATACGACAAATCATGAGAAACCTTTGGTTATCAATGGCGTGACACAGTATGATGAAGATGGTAACGTAATTATGGTGCCGGGTATGGAAATCTTTTCCGATACAGCTCCGTATACCTTCCCGGAGAATCTTAGAGGAACTGACCGGTATATAAATGATCCTATGTATCAGTTCTATGGCGAAGAAAGAATCGGTGGTACCAGATATCCGTAACTGAAAAAAGAACCGCAATTAACGGAGTCGGGTACAGAAGTATTCCGAGCAGCTTAGACAAATCAGCATAATATGAAAAAATCACGGCAACGAAAAATAGTTGCCGTGATTTTTTTGTTTATTTTATAGCAGCGCTGTACATTCATTTTGCTGCGTTTCTTAATGATTTTCAAGCTCTGCGAGAATTTGCGGGAAGACCTCTAAACTGCGTTTTAAAATTCCATGCATTTGCGCTATTGCAATTCCGTAATTTACAATCGGTACGTTCTGTTCGGTAGTCTTTGCAATTCTATGGAGCATTTCCTTTTCATTCAGCATGCACCCGCCGCAATGGACCACCAACGCGTAACCGCTCAAATCCTCGGGGAAATCGCCGCCTGAGGTGAACGAATATATCGGCTTTGCACCGCTGAATTTTTCTATCCAATGCGGCATTTTCACTGTGCCAATGTCATTGCATTGCCTGTGGTGCGTGCAGCCCTCAGAAATAAGTACTTTGTCGCCATTTCGGAGTTTGGAAAGTGCCGCGGCGCCTCTTACAAGTTCGGTTAAATCTCCTCTGTAACGCGCGAAGAGGATCGAAAACGATGTAAGCAAAATATCCTTGGGCGTATCGGAGGAAGCGCGTTCGAATGCCTGTGAATCGGTGATAACGAGCTTGGGTTTGCGTGACAACATTGCAATTGTGTTTTTTAACTCCTCGGGTTGACAGCAAATAAGGGAACAATGCGCGTCTAAAAGCTCGCGAATTGTTTGCTGCTGTGGTAAAATAAGCCGCCCTTTGGGTGCGGCTTCATCCACCGGAACTACTAAAATTGCAGTATCGCCTGTTTCAAGCAAGTCTGCGACAATACATTTATCGGACTTTGCCCCCTTGGCGAACGCACCGATTTTTTCTTTTAGTTGCGTGATGTTCTCGCCCGTTTTCGCGCTGACGTAAATTTCACGCTCACCGATTTCAGAACGTTTTTCAAGCAAATCCGCTTTGTTTAGAGCGATTATATAGGGAAGCTGCTTCTCCTCAAACAGCGTTATAAGTTTTTTATCCTCGACGGAAAAATCTGTTCGACAGTCCGCAACGAGCACTGCGATATCTGTTTTCGAGAGAAATTCCTTGGCCTTTTGCACTCTCTTTTCGCCAAGCTCACCCTTGTCGTCAAGTCCTGGAGTGTCGATTATTACCACCGGTCCGATCGGTAAAAGCTCCATAGCTTTTTTTACCGGGTCTGTCGTCGTTCCGCGAACATCTGATACTACGGACAAATTCTGCCCGGTGACGGCATTCACTAAGCTTGATTTTCCCGCGTTTCTCATTCCAAAAAATCCAATGTGCAAACGTTCCGCGGATACCACATCGTTTAGACTCATATTAAATCTCCTTTCCGAAACTGTTAAAATCTGAAATCGCGCCGGTTTGATTTTCTTATTTCCTCAATATTCTGCCGTGCGATTTCGCGTACCTTTTCTGTCGGAATGCGCTCTAATTCTTTTTCAATAAGCGCATACCCTGTTTTCTTTGTTTCTGTGGAAGCATAGTCCTCAAGATACTCTGAGAGCGTCATAAGGGCATTTGGGTGGCAGCAGTTGAGAATTTGTCCGTTCTTGCAAAGACTCATAAAACGGTCTCCCGTGCGCCCCTCCCGGTAACATGCCGTGCAGAAGGATGGGATGTGTCCGCTGTCCATAAGCCACTTAACAACCTCGTCAAGCGTTCTTTGGTCGGAAACATCGAACTGCTCTGTATCGTGCGGACGCTCCTCTTCGGTGTAGCCGCCGACAGAGGTTCTTGAGCCGCCGCTCACCTGAGAAACGCCCAAATGGAGCAGCTTGGAGCGCACCTTTTCGGTTTCGCGTGTGGAGATGATAATTCCGGTGTACGGTACGGCAAGGCGAATGCAAGCCGTGATTTTTGCAAATGTTTCATCGTCAATTCCATTGTCAAACGCGGTGGGATCGATGTCGTCTGCGCGCTTAACGCGGGGAATGCTTATCGTATGCGGTCCGACACCGTGAACGGCTTCGAGATGCTCTGCGTGCATAATCAGTCCTGCAAACTCGTACTTATACAGTTCCAACCCAAACAGCACGCCTAACCCCACGTCGTCAATGCCGCCTTCCATTGCTCTGTCCATTGCTTCGGTATGGTAGGCGTAGTTGTGCTTGGGTCCTGTGGGGTGAAGCTTTAAATAGCTTTCCTTATGGTACGTTTCCTGAAATAAAATGTATGTGCCGATTCCCGCGTCTTTGAGCTTCTTGTAATTTTCAACTGTGGTGGCAGCGATATTTACATTCACGCGCCGGATATCGCCATTTTTGTGGTGAACGGAATAAATTGTCTTGATGCAGTCAAGTATATACTCAATCGGATTGTTGACGGGATCCTCGCCTGCTTCAATCGCAAGACGCTTGTGCCCCATATCTTGGAGTGCTATAACTTCCGCCCGAACCTCCTCTTGTGTGAGCTTTTTGCGTGAGATGTGCTTGTTTTTCATATGGTACGGACAGTAAACGCAGCCGTTCACGCAGTAATTTGAAAGATACAGCGGTGCGAAAATTACAATTCTGTTGCCGTAAAACGCCAGCTTGATTTCCTCGGCGATTTGGTAAATCCTTTCAATTACCTTGGGATCATCGCAAGCTAACAGCACACTTGCTTCACGGTGAGTAAGTCCCGCGCATACGCAGCCCGCAGCGGTCTTTTGGGGACGGGCCTTTTCTAAAATTTGGTTGATAAGCGCAGTGTTATTTTTGTTTTCCTCGGCATATTTCAGTGTTTCAAGAATTTCCTCATCGTTGATAAATTCCTCTGCTATAAGGGACTTGGGGTCGTATTTAGCCATAATGATTCTCCTTTTTTATATTACCGATGTCGGTCACGATCTCGTAACCGATTGCTTTCATACGTTGGTTTAAGCAATTACGGCACTGCGCCGACTCGTCGCCTGTGCAGATTTTATTGTCGTAAAGCTCATATTTTTTCCGTACCGATACCGGCGACAAATTCGGCATAACAACATTTGCTCCCGAGAGAATTCCTTTTTCTCGCCCTTGCGGGTGAATTGTTCCGAGGGCGGTGGTTGACGGCAGCAGTATGGGCGGATAAATAAGTCTTATAATTGAGAGCAGATAGCAGGTTTTATCGAGAGTGCCTGCCGGTTTTTCTCTGAACGGCGTTTCGTGGTGTGGTATAAAAGGTCCTATACCGCACATATCCGGTTTGAATGTTTCGATGAATTTCAGATCCTCGGCGAGGGTTTGCGGGGTCTGATACGGTGATCCTACCATAAATCCGCAGCCGACTTGGTAACCCAATCCGCGCAATTCCATGAGACATTTCATTCGGTTATCAAACGACATTTCGGGTGGATGGATTTTTTCATAATGCGCCTTGTTTGCGGTTTCATGGCGGAGAAGATATCTGTCCGCGCCTGCTTGGCGCAGCGCTTTGTAGCTTTCATAAGAACGTTCTCCCAATGACAGAGTAACTGCGCAGTCAGGATATCGCGCTTTTATTTTGCGGACAATTTCGCATATTAAGTCATCATTAAAATACGCATCTTCGCCGCCTTGCAATACAAACGTCCGAAATCCAAGCGAATAGCCTTCATCGGCACACCCGAGAATTTGTTCGGGCGTTAGACGATAGCGCTGGCAATGGTAATTGCTTCGGCGTATCCCGCAATACAGACAGTCGTTTTTGCAAATGTTTCCGATTTCGATCAGTCCGCGCACGAAAACGGAGTTCCCGTAAATCTTGCGCCGCTGGGCGACCGCATATTCGGCAAGCTGTGCTGCCGCTTCCTCCGATTGGTTTTCGATAAGCGTTTTGTACTCGTCTGTTGACAACGAGTGCTCCCGCGTTAGCTTATCAATGATTTGAAACATAACGTTAACCATCAAACTTTATGCTGGACATTGCGGTTTTGACGGCTACGCCGTCAATGCTGCCGATTTTTCCCGCAAGTGTTGAAATTGTATCCTGCGGAGCATCTATTGCAATGCTTATAATGTGGATTTTGCGCTTGCGATACGGTATCCCCATTCTGCCGACTATGTACTCTCCATACTCGTGGAGCGTTTCGTTTAAAGCCCGAACCGCGCCGCTCTTTTCAACAATAATACTCATTACTGCTACTCTTGTGCCCATAAAATCACCCCAAAAATAAATTTGCCGCGCCTTTGAACAAAAGGCGCGGCAAATACGAGCCGTGATATACTTCTATCACAGCTTGCGTTATTTAGTTCAGCCACACCTTTCCCTCAGACCGAAATCTTTATGTCAGGCAACGAAAACGCACAGCGTTTCTAAATTCCTTTTTACCACAGAAGATTCAATTTGTCAAGACGTTTTAACAATTTTTTTCTAAAGAAGAGGATAAAATGAAACCGCGCTTGCAAAAAAACGAATTATTCAGCGCTTTCATAATACTGTTAGGAACTTTGTATGAAAAGTCAAAAAAGCTCTTGCTTATAGTCGGAAAATATGGTACAATAATTTATAGATTTACGTTAAAGTGGTCTAATAATACAAGGAGTTACCAAATGAAAAAAGTATTGTCTATTTTGCTGATGCTTTCCATGCTGACCGGAATGTTCAGTATTGGAGCAGCAGTGCAGGCTATTGATGTAGATGACACTTTCACGCTGGGCGATGTAAACGGCGACGGATATATAGACGCTGTGGATGCGTTCGACGTTGTC
>BLMO01000011.1 GCA_011957885.1 Clostridiales bacterium | reverse complement strand
GGAGGCTTTTTAATTTGGCGCTTTGCGGGAGTTCCCTTTACGGGGGGAGCCTTTTAATTTGTAAAAATATCGTTTTAATCATAAAAACGCCGCGAACTACTTTATTTTTCCTTGGGCATGTGATACAATATAAAAGAATAACCTGCACCGGAAGGGGAATTGTATGTGCGGATTTGTTGGTTTTACAGGTCAGATTGTAAATAGAGAACAGGTGCTGCGGAAAATGGCGGACAGGATTGTTCACCGAGGCCCGGATATGGAAGGCTATCATATCGGCGGAAGCAGTCCGCAGAACAGCATTGCGCTGGGCTTCCGACGACTCAGTATCATTGATCTGGCGGACGGCGCGCAGCCGATGTATAATGAAGACGGTACCGTTGTGGTGGTTTACAATGGAGAAATATATAATTTTATGGAACTGCGCCAGGAGCTGATCTCCCGGGGGCATGTGTTTAAAACCCGCTGCGATACGGAGGTCATTCTGCATGGATATGAACAGTGGGGCGAAAATTTAGCGTCCCGCTTGCGGGGAATGTTTGCCTTTGCCGTGTGGGACATGAAAACAAACACCCTATACGGCGCAAGAGATCCTTTTGGAATCAAGCCCTATTATTATTCGCTTCTGCCCGGAGGAGCGCTTCTCTTCGGATCGGAAATCAAAAGCCTCTTAGAACATCCTGCCTTTCGCAGAGAGGTTAATCCGGATGCCCTGCGACCGTATCTGACCTTTCAGTACAGTGCGATGGAGGAGACCTTCTTTAAAGGAACGTACAAACTTCCCGCTGCGCATTGGTATGTTTTTAAAAACGGAAAAATGCATGTGGAACGGTATTGGGACATAGATTTTTCCAAAAAAACGGACAAATCCTTTGCTGCATGTGCGCAGGAGATTGACGCGCGGGTACGCGAGTCTGTAGCTGCACACCGGATTAGTGATGTAAAAGTCGGCTCGTTTTTGTCCGGTGGTGTGGATTCCAGCTATATTACTGCCTGCCTTATGCCGAATGATACGTTCTCTGTGGGCTTCAATCCCAGCGGCGTGGCTGCCGCAAAATTTGACGAGACCAGCGAAGCGGGAGAACTATCTCAGCGTCTTGGCATCCAAAACTGGCGTGAACTGCTGGAGGGGGATCAGTGCCTTGCGGCATTTGCCGATATTCAATATCATATGGACGAACCCCAGTCGAATCCTTCTTCCGTGCCCCTGTATTTCCTGGCACAGCTTGCCCGACGGCATGTAACTGTGGTGTTGTCCGGTGAAGGAGCTGACGAAATATACGGCGGTTATGAGTGGTATGATGAAGTAGGCGCTATGCGGAAATATAAGAAGCTCCCCGGATTTCTGCGGCGGGGCGCGGCGGGCGCTGCTGCGCATATGCCCTATTTCCGTGGGCGCGAATTTATCATCAAAGGAAGCGGCAGACCGGAGGATTGGTTTATCGGTCAGGCGCTTGTATTTCCGGAGGATGAAGCATATGATATCCTCCGTCCTGCATACCGTACAGGTCCTTCTGCCAGAGAGGTTGCCGCGCCCATTTACAATCGGGTAAAAGGGCTGTCGGAATTGGAGAAGAAACAGTATCTGGATTTGAATTTGTGGCTGCCCGGGGATATTCTGCTGAAAGCAGATAAAATGAGTATGGCGCATTCTATAGAATTGCGGGTGCCGTATCTGGATCGGCTTGTTATGGAAGAAGCGGCGGCATATCCGGCTGCTTATAAAATTGCAGGGGATACAAAAGCGGTGCTCCGTGCGGCAGCCAATAAAACCCTGCCGGACGAATGGGCGAATCGGAAGAAAAAAGGATTCCCTGTGCCCATTGCAAAATGGCTGGAGGACAAACAGTTTTCTGCGGTTGTGCGGAAAAGCTTTTCCTCCGATGTAGCAGCCCAGTATTTCCAGCAGGACAGGCTGTGTGCGCTATTGGACGATCCGGCGCACAACCGACGCAAAATCTGGACGGCATACACATTCCTTGTGTGGCACGATCAGTTTTTTGAAAGCCCGCGGTATGCCAAATAAAAGGGAGAATTTATTTTGAATAAGAAAGAAATCATTCCGGTCCTTCTTGGTGCGGACCTGAACTGCTATAACCTAGCGAGAGCGTTCCATGAAGCATACGGTGTTGTGTCCTATGCTTTTGGACGGTATGAAATATCTGCAACCAAATATTCGAAAATTGTCCGGTTTACTACCGTGCCGGATATGGACGATGAAACGGTAATGATGCGCATCCTGACGGATTTTGCTGCCAAGCATCCGGATGCACAGCTGTATTTGTTCGGCTGTACAGACGATTATGCAGCCATGATTATTCGCCGGCGGGCAGAGCTGCCCCGGTATATTGCACCGTGTCCGGATGCGGCGCTGTATGGGTCTTTGCAGAAAAAGGCGGCATTTTATCAGGTTTGCGATCAGTATGGAATTCCTTATCCGGATACGGTTGTGCTGGATGAGACACCTGCTGCGGCGCAGGTTACAGAGGATGCGCTGGGTTTTGCTTACCCCATCATTGTAAAGCCTTCTTCCAGTGTGGACTACTGGAAATATCCCTTTGACGGAATGAAGAAAGTATACATTGCGGCGGATCCTGCCGATGCAGTGAAGATTATCGGTAAGATTTATGCTTCCGGTTATCCGGACAAAATGATCCTGCAAAAGCTGATCCCCGGCGGGGACAGCGAGATGCGTGTGCTTACAGCGTTTTCTGATGAAAACGGAAAAGTGCGCGCTATGTGTTTGGGACACACTATGATAGAGGAACATACGCCTAAGGGACTTGGAAATCACGCTGCAATTGTGACGGTGCCGGTATCCGGTCTTGCTGTTGCCGAAAACATTAAAAATATGCTGGAAGCTATCGGGTATACCGGTTTTTCCAATTTTGATATCAAACATGCCGGGGGTGGTGACTATCGGGTGTTTGAAATCAATCTGCGGCAGGGCAGAAGCAATTACTATGTTACCGGAAGCGGAATGAACATTGCCCGCCTTGCAGTGGAGAAGTGGCAGGACGGCGGCACGGACTGCGTGATGCAGGATAATACCACTTTTTGGCATCATGTGCCTGCGGGAGTAGCGTACCGTTATACAGAGGACAAGACTTTGGCGGATGCGGCAAAAGAATTGAAACGTGACGGGAAATCCACTTGTTCGTTGCAGTATGCGTATGACTTGCGTGGCAATATTTTGCGCCGTCTGTGCGTCATGGAGCAGCTGCGCCGGCAGAGAGGAAAATTCCGCAAATATTATCCGAAACAGGAAAAAAATTGAAAATATTTATTTTATGCCTTTATGTGCCTATGGCACATAAAGGCATAAATACAGCAGAGCGGAAGGAGGAGCAGGCATGGAAAAAAAGCCGCTGCTTGGTATTTTGGGAGGGCTGGGTCCCATGTCCAGCGTGTATTTTTATGAGCTGATCACTGCACATACAAAGGCGCGGCGGGATCAGGAGCACATTGATATTATTCTTTCTTCCCGCGCTTCCACACCGGATCGGACAGATTATATTATCGGGAAAAGCAAGGAAAGTCCCCTGCCGTATATGGTTGAGGATGCGCTGCGCATGGAAGCATACGGGGCAAGCGCCATTGTGATTCCCTGTAATACAGCGCATTATTTTCTGGACGAGGTGCGGCGCAGCGTGCATGTGCCCGTTCCAAGCATAATTGAAGAGACTGTGCAGTATATAAAACAGTGTGGGTATAAAAAAGCAGGCATTATGGCAACGGCTGGGACGGTGACCTCCGGATCCTATCAGCAGAAACTGGAAGGGCTGGATTTGGGATGGGAGATTCCGGGAGAGAGGGAGCAGGAATATCTCCATGAAATTATTTACGGGGATATAAAAAGCGGCAGGGAACCGGATATGGATAAATTTTCTGCAACTGCAGAAAACCTATCTGATAAGGGCTGTGATATCATGATTTTGGGCTGTACGGAGCTTTCGCTGATCCGGCAGACGGAAAAAATGAAAACGCCTTTTGCAGATTCCCTCAAAATCCTTGCCCATAAAGCCATAACATTATGCGGTGCAAAATCTGTGGGGCTATTCCCGGAGAAGGTATACGATGAGATTACATGAGGTTTTACAAAATATTGATTACATAGGCGGATCCGACGACCGGGTGCGGCGAATTGAATATAATTCCCGCAAAGCATGCCCGGGAGATTTGTTTGTTTGTCTTACCGGCGGAAAGCGTGACGGGCATAATTATGCAGAGCAGGCATATGAAAACGGATGCAGAATGTTTTTATGTGAGCGCCGTTTGGATCTTCCCTCAGATGCAGTGCAGGCAATAACGCCGGATACCCGGGCGGCGCTGGCTGTAATTTCCGCTGATTTTTACGGCAGACCTGCAGATCGGCTGCATCTGATCGGTATCACGGGAACCAAAGGGAAAACGACTACGGCGCTGCTGATTGCAGCGATTTTAAACGCAGCGGGCAAGAATTGTGCTTACATTGGTTCCAATGGTGTAATTATCAACGGAAAACGGACGGAAACGGTGAATACCACACCGGAAAGCAGAGACCTGCATCATTATTTCAATTTGATGACCAATGCCAGCGTCCGGTATGCGGTTTTGGAGGTGTCCTCTCAGGCACTTGCCCATCATCGGGTGGATGGAATCCGCTTTGAAATGGTGGTATTTACCAATCTGTCGGAGGATCATATCGGACAGGGAGAGCATCCGGATTTTGAGGATTACCGCAGCAGCAAGCGACGGTTGTTTTCTTCGCATGATGCGAAAACAGCTGTATATAATGCGGACGATCCGGCGGCAGAATTTATGCTGGATGGATTTGCGGGGCAGCGCGTTTCCTACGGGATTCGCTGTCAGGCAGATTACAATGCATATGATTTGTCCCGCTATCGCACTGCAACAACGCTTGGTGTGGATTTTTACTGCCGTAAGGGAAACAGAACGGAGCATGTGCATTTGATGTCACCCGGTATGTTCAGTGTGTATAACGGGTTGGCAGCAATCGCTGTGTGTGAGCTGTTCGGAATCAGCCGGGACTTCTCCGCCCGGGTTTTGCAGGATACACCTGTACAGGGACGTTTTGAGGTTGTGCCGGGAATCCCCGGGCGTACGTTTATTATAGACTATGCGCACAATGGGCTAAGCCTGACAAATGCGTTGAAAACTCTGCGGGAATATGATCCCGGACGGTTGATTTGCGTATTTGGTTCGGTAGGCGGACGTACCAAGGGCAGACGAAAGGAATTGGCGCAGGCTGCGTCTGCGCTGGCAGATTATTGCATTATTACAAGTGATAATCCGGATTTTGAAGCGCCGGAGGATGTTGTAAACGATATTGTTTCTTATATGGAAGTGGACAGCAATTACGAATGTATCATAGACCGCAGAACAGCGATATTCCGTGCAGTGCAGATGGCACAGGACGGAGATATTATTCTGTTTGCCGGAAAGGGACATGAAACCTATCAGCTTGTGTGTGGAAACAAACAGCCGTTTGTGGAACGGGAAGTTGTTTTGGAAGCGTGCAAGGAATTCTCTCCGATACAGTAATATAAAAAAGCTAACAAAAGCCCCCCTCTAACAAAGGGGGGCTTTTTCGTCCCTGTCGCGTCACATTCGCCCGCATTTCCTCATGTGCTCAGCGGTCTGCGGAATAATGTTACAGGCACTATTGTATTTTGAATTTTGAAATTATATAAATAGTTTTATTCTTTTTTCCGTGTCAAGAAAATTCCAGTGATTGCGCCAATAAGGATAATCGGTGCTGCTCTGACAAACAGCCATTCAAATGAGTGAACAGCCACTCCGAGAACGGCGGTTTCAGGATTGCTAAAATCCCAGCCCAAGTAAGGACTTTCTAATGCAAATAAGACTGCGAAAATTGCTGCTATGGCTATGCACAATGAGATAAGAAGCCAATGTAGAATTCTTTTTCTTGTGGTTTTTCTTTGTGCAAGTTGTAAGTTTATCACCTCCAGTTTTGCGGAAATCGCCTTTAAGTCATCAACCTCCGGCTCAATGACGTTTTCTCCAAGCAACGTACTCACAGGTGTTTCAAGCACTTCCGATATGGAGATCAACATATCAGAATCGGGAACTGACAAACCTTGCTCCCATTTAGAAATTGTTTGCCGCACAACGTTCAGCTTGACAGCAAGCTCTTGTTGCGAAAGTCCTTTTGATTTTCTGATTGTTCTAATATTTTCGTTGAGCATTAGGAATCGCCTCCTTTCTTTCAGTTGTTACCATTATTGTAGGCGAAACTGTCCGTTGCCGCAAGCAACGCATATTAACATTTTTAGAAAACAGCAATTTTTGTTTTATTATTGAGTAAATTCTATTGTGTTATAAAGGAGGCTTTTCGGTTATTTGCGCCTTATTGATTTATATTTGTCATAGTTCCGATGAAAAATGGAATATTGGTTTCACAGTCTATGAGCATATAAATGAAGGGGCGGTCAAGAATGACAGAATGCGGATATGATGCTATAGCACACTCATCGGTCATCACTACAACGGCTGCAGCTCCCGCTTTCGTTCCTTTTTCTCCTACGGAAATGTAGGTTTTATGCAAGACTTTGTCAATATAGATGTTTCCTCCTGTAGAAGTACCCAAAGCGTTGAAATCCGCTGCCTTGGAATCAAACGCAATATCCATACCCATATTGCACAGTATATCGGAAATATCAGCGCTGTACTCAGATTCAAATTTGGGAATAGCAGTAGAGACAGATATTTCCTGCGGATTGGAGAGCATCTCATGCAGATGTGCACCGTTTAGGGAAGCAATATAGTCGGATAAGCGTATCGTTTCATTGGGAAGCAAAGCGGCGAAGGCATATTTGCCATCTTTATAGTATTTAATAAATCCTTTGGCGTCGTTATCTTCCAGATATGCCATTTCTGCTCCATACATAAATTCGACAGACTGTGTTGTGCCGTTCAAAGTGGTAAACGTATCTCTCCGAACCTGATCACCTTTATATTTTTCGTCCCACTCTCCTTTAAAAGCAAGCGCATTTATAAGATACATAACATTGTCATTGGAAACCTCATCAAGGATTTCCAAAATCATATGATCTGTTTTCTTATTCACCCAATTATTGATATCCTTGCATGTAGCATCGTCATTGAAGGGAGCCTTGAAAATGTCGGCGTTGTAATAATCTCCATTGCATTGCAGAAATTCTGGACGCACAGTAAACCGTTCATCATCGGTAAACCAAATGGAATTTGCAAGCTTTAGCTTGCATTTATCTGTTTGCGGCAGATTTTTCAGGTAACCGTAAAGACAATTGTTCAGATCCTGTTTGTTCATGCCGAGAACCGATTCCATTTGTGTAAGCGTTTTTCCCTCTGCACCGTTTGCAGTCATGGCCAAAGCGTACAGAACAGACAGCGGAGATATCAGGATGTTGGAATCCTCCTGACTTGCTTGGAAAAGCCGCACGGCAAAGTCTGTAAGCTCCACACTGCGTTCAGATTGGTTTCCTGTGTGTTCTGCATCATTTGGCGTGATATTTTCCATAAGTGAGATTGCGCGTGTTTTCGGTGCGCATCCCGATATAGAAAACAGTATTGCCGGTATTAGAATGAGTGCGGTGATTGCTGCAAAAAATTTTGTTTTCATTTGTTTCCACTCCTTTCAGTATCTTTAACAGATTGCATTACCTTGGCATATAGAATATGTTCTGTGCCTGTCTCGGGATTGTAAACGGTTTCATATTCTTTAAACTGTATGCAAACAACAGTACCCGGTAAAAAATCTGTGCGATCAGGCGCTTTTCCTATATATTCGGAAAACAGTACAGTGACAGCGTCTCCAGCGGAAAACGTGGAAGGTGGGGTATCAGAAGCGTTGGTTATCAACGCAGAAAATCCATTGATTTGCCACGCTTGAATTTCAACGAGTACACTATAAGAAGTAAGAGGGAGGCTATCTGTGCAGCCTTCAGCGACAATCGTTTTATCCGCGTATTGGGAATCAAAAGGAAAAAGCCCCAGTTTCCATGTGGTAATGGTATAAGCGGCGGCAATGCAAATACAGGCGGCACAGATCCAACGTGTCCATGCATGGTGAGAAGGTTTTCTTCTGTTTCGCAGCTTTTCCACTGGTGCGATGACAGTATCATCCAACAAGTTTAAAGCGTCGTGTATTTGCTCCGGATTCATATAAAACTCCTTTCTTCACATCTGCTGCGGAATTCCATGCGGGTGATGGCATTTTCAAATCAGATATCCTTCCTTTTCCAAGTATGCCTTCAAGCTGCATCTTGTACGGTAAAGCATGCTTTTCGCTTTGCTCTCACTTATGCCACAGTATTTTGCAGCTTCTCGAAGTGGATCAAGAAAGTAATATCTTGCGATAAATAGATTACGTGCAGTTTCAGATACTGTTTTCAGAAAATCATTGATTGCTTTTGCCAAAAGCTGTGTTTCCAATATATTTTCGGGAGAGGATTCGCTGGGAATACTGTCTTGCAATTCTATCAGAGAAAGTGCATATTCCGATGCCTGGCGTTTGCATCGGTTTTTTCTGCGAAAAATGTCTATGGAGATTCTTCTTGTGATTTTTCCAAGATACACAGATAAATGATTCGGAGTGTGTGGGGGTATCGAATCCCATGCTGCAAGGTAAGTATCATTTACGCTTTCTTCACTGTCTTCAAAGCTTGAGAGGATATTGTGTGCAATTTTCATAAGATAGCGGTCATATTTATTTTTTGTTTCCGTTATTGCAGATTCATCACGCTGCCAATAGAGCGCTACAATTTTATCGTCCTGCATGACATGCTTCCTTTCTGCAATGTTTTTATACGCCTTTATTTTATAACTCGTCAAATATTTGTTTTGGTTTCATATAAAAGAAAAATTTTTATTCTTTTGACAGTTGACTGAAAAACAAAAGGCTCCCTTGTGCAAAGGAAGCTGACGCGGCGTAGCCATGACGGAGGGATTGTCTATGACAAATTGTCGGTATGAAATTTATTCAAAATGAAAGCATAAACAATCCCCACCCGCTGCGCGGGATGCCCCTGGGGGGCGTTTATTTTGTTTGCACTTCGAGGAAGCTCCCTTTGCTGTGGAAGGCTTTTCGTTCGGGAAAAGCTGCAAACTCGCTCTGGGGAGTCCGGCAGAAATTTGTGTCAATCTATCTTACTGCCGAATCGATTGGAAGAATACTCTCTATCTACGGTGATTACCGCATTATAAACAGAATCAATTTTCTTGATTTCTCTCTGGAACTCTTCGCATAATATCTCATCTTTAACAGGAAAATCATTTGTTACTGCCACGTCAAAAATCAGGTTGGAATGGGTAATCCCTGATACAATACGAAAATCATGCATGGATATAGGGGAAGAATATTCCGACGAAATCTGTTCGATGATTCCGACAACGCGCGCACGGATCTCATTGACATGCGCATCTTTATATTGAACCGGATCCATATGGATTACCATGTGAATCCCTTCTTCGCGGCGAAACGCTTCTTCAATGTTGTCAATCAAATCGTGAGACTGCATCACGTCTTCTTCCGCATCCACTTCTACGTGCACAGATACAAAATATCGGTTTGCACCGTAACTATGGATCACCAGATCATGTATTCCCAAAACGCCATCGTATTCCCGGATCCGGCGGATGATCTGCGCGGTGAATTCTTTATCAGGGGCAGTTCCCATGAGCGTGCCCGATGCTTCCTTGGTAAGTTTGATCCCCAAAATCAGAATGTAAATGGAGATGATGCATCCAAGCACAGCATCTGTCAGCGGTCCGGTGATTTTAGATAGAAACATAGCTGCCACTACCGCGCCTGTAGCACACATATCACCGATGCTGTCTACAGCAGACGCACGCAGTGCCTGCGAGCCGATCCGACGGGCTGTTATGTGATAATATAGTGCCATCCCACCCTTCACGGCAACGGTAGCGCTCATAACCACAATGGAAACAGGGCTGAATGCAGCGCCGCTGCCGCCTGTGAATAATTGCTCGGCAGAGCTGCGCAGCAATTCAATTCCAAGTACGCATACGATAATGGAAATGAATAATCCGCATAAATACTCTGCACGGGCATGCCCGTAGGGATGCTCCTTATCCGCAGGGCGCGCTGAAAGAACATATCCCACAAGAACAAAAACAGAACTGCCTGCATCGGACAAATTGTTGATTGCGTCTGCCACAATGGACATACTACCGGTGAGAATACCTGTGGTGATCTTTATAATAAACAGAAGAATATTGCAGACGATTCCCACAATACCGGCTTTGCGCCCGACGCCAAGGCGGGCTTTTGATGCATCTTGATTCATGCGCGTTGATCCCTTTCTGCGAGCAGGTCTATTTTGCAGCGTCAGCTTCTTTTTTGACAAGAATAAGCTGCTGTGCATATGGAAGTGATTCGATCCAATTACAAAATATGTGCCATTCGTCCAGTTTGTGATTTTTGCGAGCATAATACATATTGATCAGATTTTCATAGTTCATTGTACAGGTACGCATCTGATTGTAGGAGGACGGCAAAAGCTGAATCATGTCATTCCAATAGGATTTCTCTTTGGTTTCGTTAAAATGCAGCCGTGCGTCTTCCAGGCAGGCGATTACCGTATCCAGACAGGCAAGGGCAGATTCGCTCATACGGTCGCAGCTGAAATCAGCTCGGGAAAAAGGAGCAGCGTGAATTTTATGCATAGTGCTGGTTGAGTTGGCGACTGTGCCGATTTTGTAGGTGTCGTATTCCTTCCACCAGTAAAGGGGTGCGGTGATATCTACAGAAACAAAAACCATGCGCAGATATTTGCGGTGATCGGAGCCGGAAACTGCCAGACGATGTGCAAGATCCAGATCGTTTTGACCCAGAACAAAGTCGCCGTCATCGCTGTAGGTGCTGTCGCTTCTGTTCCAGCTGTTCAGCGGATTTCTCGCCCCGCGGATAGCGTTGTCCAAATTCATTACGCTGGTTTTTTCCAATTTAATCATATTCTTTTCCAAGCCTTTCTGCAGCAAAGGATATCGTTCCAATATTTTAACATAAAGGCGGTTTTGTGTCAACCAAAGGTAAATATGAAGGAAATGTGAAAAAGAAGAAGATCCTGTATAAAAACCTTGAAAGTGGCTAAAATACCATCGAAACCTATAACCGAAAGGATGCAGGAAAATGAATAATAACAGCAAGGAAAATCGCAAAGCAAATTTGTATGTAACACTGCTTGTCATTTTGATGATGATTGCCGTGGTGGTGGCTATTGCAGGAGCCGTGGTGCGCAACGTAAATACAGATGCAGCAGAAACCACTAAGCCAGTGCATAAAGTCCAGGTGACAGAAAAGGCGGATACAACGGCAGGCGATGCTTCATCCGAAACAAAAAAGGATGCGGATCGCTCTGACGAATTTGCGGAAAAGGACGGGGAGACGAAAAAACCGGAGGCGGACACTACACTGGACGTAAACGGTGAACCGGAGGAGATGCTTCCGCAGTTTATCAATCCCACAGGCGGCGTGATTATGCAGAATTACAGCATGGATGTGCCGGTATTTTCTCCTACCATGAATGATTACCGCACCCATAAGGGTGTGGATATCAGCGTAGGTGCAGGCGATAAGATCTGTGCGGCTGCGGATGGAGTGATCGGAGAGATTTGGGATGATCCTATGATGGGAAAATGCTTGTCTATTACCCATGCAGGTGGAGGCGTAAGCACATATTCCAATCTTTGTGAGGAGCTGCCGGCAGGAATCACTGCGGGTACCAGCGTAAAAGCAGGAGATATTATTGCGGCTGCCGGTGAAAGTGCGCTGGCGGAGATTGCGCAGGAATCACATTTGCATTTTGAATTGCAGGTAAACGGTGTTTCTGTAAATCCAGCGGATTATATTGATTTTTCCGGCGGCAGTGCGCAGTTTGAAGATCAGTAAAAAATACAGGGGCGTATTCTGTTTCGGAAGACGCCCCTGTACAGTTTTAGACAAATAAAGAAAAATCCAAGGCTCACCCAGTAAAGGGTACTGTCGCGAAGCGCAAACAAAACAAAAAGCCCCCCTTTGTGCAGGGGTTCGTGAAACGAACCCTGGGGCATATGCGTAAATAAACAAAAAAGTCCCCCCCTTGTGCAGGGGTTCGTGAAACGAACCCTGGAGCATATGCGTAAACAAACA
>BLMO01000010.1 GCA_011957885.1 Clostridiales bacterium | reverse complement strand
GACTGCCACAAACGCCTTGAACACCCACTTGAAGAACATGGAAGTGTCAACGTCGTGCATATTGTTCTTTTCCGTTACCATGCTGATAAGCTCATAGCATAGGACGTAGGTAATGACAAGCCCCGCAATGGGTACGATTACATTCTCACTAAGGGTCTGTATCATGGAGAATATATTTGCGTTCCACCCTTGCGGGGTCTGCCCTACCTCTGCGGCGATAGTGCCGACTTTTTCGTTCACGTCCCCGAACATAGTTGACAGATTACCGTTTATGGCTCCTATGAGGATTTCCTTTATCCATTCGTTAATCGCGTCAAGTATGCTCTGCATAAGCCTTTACCCGCGCTTCTTAACCGAACAGCCCGGAAAGCAGCGGTACAAGGGTCATGCCGATAAGGGCGACGCCGCCGCCCGCCATAAGCTGTTTCATGCCCTGGCTTTTCGCGCCCGGATTGTCGTTGCCGTAGCCTTCCATGAGGTTAATCACGCCCCAGATACCAAGCCCGGCTCCAAGTGCTACAACAAGGGTCTGCAAAACGTCTACTGCGCTATTGAAAAATGCCATAAATATATCCTTTCTGCCGCGTCTGCGGCTGTCCGGCAAGCGGACAAAAGGCGGTCAGCGTATGCCGCCGCACAAAAAAACCGCCCTCTGGTAAAGGCGGCTGTCCCCGCGCTGCGTAAGTTCTGCGGCGCGGCGGTATTCAGTTGTAAGGGGTGCGGCTCCTGCCGCTGTGTACTGCGCCGGAAAGTAGGGGCGCGTATCATGTAGCCGGTATGGATATATGTGATTGCTTCCATTCCTCCTTTCGGTGTCCCGCTGTGCTGCCGGACGTTTTTTTCAGACTTGCGGGAAGTGAATAGCTTGCGTAGCAAGGTGTTCGCTTCCCGCAAGTTCACAAAGGGGTAGCTGCCGCAAGGCAGCGTAGGGGAAGTGTAGCTTCCCCTGTCCCCGGCGGTCTGCCATGCTGTCACTGTTGTGGGATAAGCCCCCGGCGCGTGACATACTCCGTTGCAAAACGGCGGTGTTCCGCTTCCTTTTCCCGCCAATACTCCCATAATGCAGCGTCGGCGGCTTCCGCAACATTCATTAAAAACCGTTCAAGCTGCTTTTGTTTTTCCTCTACGCTACGTTTCCTCATGGTCTGCGTCCTCCTGTAAGTCTGCTGCGTCAATCTCGTAATAGTCAAAAACCTCGTCGGGCTTGACAATGGCGGGGCGGCGTTTAAGGTGCTTTTCCATGTCAAAGGCGTTCTTCGGGTCTGCGTCGGACAGGTACTTGTATTTCGGGTGCTTCGTTATGTCGAATTTGTCCGAAAAGAACGGGCGCACCCCTCGTAGCTGCAAGATACATTTCCCTCCGTCCATGACTGCGATTTCATCTTCCGTCATAAGCTGCTTTCCCAATTTCTGATAGTTCAGCCCATGCGAAAGCTCCCGCCCCCTTGTTTCGGACGTGTTAAAGCTGTCTATCGTTTCCTTGCCTAAAATCTCCGATATTTCTTTGAGCGTCGTTTTTTCCTTGCCGCCCAAGAAAAGGGTGGTGTCGCAGTTGCCGACTATGGTATCGGCGTTGTCCTTGTAGATTGCTTTTAGCTGTGACTGGCTCTGCAAGATGATTGACGCGGATATTTCCCGGCTCCGTATCGTTGCAATGAGCTTTTCAAACTTTGGTATCTGCCCGATATTCGCAAATTCATCAAGTAAGCACCGTACATGGACGGGAAGCCGCCCGCCGTATTCATCATCTGCCTTGTCGCATAAAAGGTTGAATAACTGTGTGTAGAGAATACTCACGACAAAGTTAAAAGTATCGTCGGTGTCGCTGATAATGACGAAAAGGGCGGTCTTTCTGTCGCCTATGGTGTCAAGCTCCATTTCGTCGGTTTCCATAAGCTCCCGCAGTGCCTTAATGTCGAATGGGGATA
>BLMO01000009.1 GCA_011957885.1 Clostridiales bacterium | reverse complement strand
CAATAATAGCTAATAGCAATACCAAAAAGAAAGCCATGGCAAAGTTCAATAGAGGATTTTTATAATGAATATTATGCATAGAAAGGATAGTAATGAATATGAGTGAAAAATACGTATAGCGGTACAAATAGCGGTCAAAAACAGTATTTCAGACCGTTTTCAAAAAAGGAAAAAACCCTTGAAAACTCAATGTTTTCAAGGGTTCTACGATGGTTGCGGGGGTGGGATTTGAACCTCACGACCTCCGGGTTATGAGCGCAAACTCCCAAATTTTACTAAATAAATTCTGATTAAATCTATTGCAATATACTGAAGCATGAGCAAGTCTCCCCGCTCATGTTTTTTCATGTATGAAATTCTATGCAAATGCAGAAAGAGGGAAATCGGAGGGAAAAGCTACTGATTATCTGTTTCAGTCATATTTTCAAGTGCAAACTCACAGCATTGAACTACCAACTGATTAAAAGAAACATCATTAGAATTTGCAAGCTTTTGCAGCTTTTCTATCAGTTCATCAGGCATACGAATTGTCTTGTTTGAACTCTGCGGTTTCTTTATTTTGAATATACGATCGTCCATTTTTACACCTCTACTATACTTTAAATTATATTGCATATTCGACCAGAAAAATATATGCAGTATTGCAAGTAAAACTTACTTGCAAATTTGATGAAGCGGTGGTATAATGGTTTTGGAAACAATGTGACAAAATGAAAGAGACAATCCGTACTATTGAAATGGAGTTTGAAGAACTCAACATTTCAAAAAACGGCTTTTTGCAGGAGGTTTAGAGCTATTTACTGCCTAACGCACGTCTGTAGCACTCATAGAGACGTTTATTTATGTTTTGCGAAGCGGTGCCCCCGTTAAAGTGAATTGCCCTCTATGAGCCTATATAGCCGAATAGTGAGCAAACAAAAAAGACGCCGAGGTTTTTAAAAGCCTTAGCGTCTTTTGACATGTATAGATATTATGTTACAGTTCTATTGCTTGATATACGGTTCATAAAGCATTTTTGAGTTTTTCAAAT
>BLMO01000008.1 GCA_011957885.1 Clostridiales bacterium | reverse complement strand
TGGGCTTGTCGGATGTGCAGTCAGCCGACATTGATACACAGGATATATGCAAAAAAATAGGATGTTCAGAGAAATCTCTTGAAAATTTGATGCGTTTATACACGGGAGAAGTAAATTTAAGCGGAACCATTTTTAAAATAAACAAACAGCGGCGAGTGCCTGTCAAGTTTCTTAATTGTTTTTTTTCTTGTAGAGAGTTGGAACATTTTTTGACAATGTTAATGCGTGCTGTGGATGCAAAGAATAAAGCTGACGTTTTGAATGAAAACGCTCAAAATATCTCTGAAGATTTGTCCAATATTGAAATGCGCTTAGCTCAAGAGGTTGACGCAGATGTGGTGGCGGGTAAACTTGATCCTGATGCTGATGAAGATTACATACTGGAACAGCGTTGCAAACAAGATGCAGCCTATTCTAATTTGCTTTGCAAGGTAGGTCCAGCGTTTGCAGACGCTGAATTATCACGAGAAAAATCTGATGCTATTTTGTGGCGTTCACAACATGATTTTTGGAAATTTATTGAGCTTTTGGCAAAAGGAGCGCAGGAAGATGTCCAAGCCAAGCAGTAAAAACGCCAAAGGCGGCGGCACAATTCGTCAGCGTTCGGACGGGCGCTGGGAAGCGCGTTATACGGTTGGCAGAGATCCTGGAACGGGGAAACAGATTCAACGATCTGTATACGGTCAGACACAAGCAGAGGTGCGCAAAAAACTTTCCCGGATCAGCACAGAAATTGATGATGGTATTTATAAGGATCCGTCCAAAATCACTGTAGGCGAATGGCTTGATATTTGGCTGTCTGAATATATGGGCAGTGTAAAGCCCAATACTGTGGCAACTTACATAACAAAGGTGAATAATCATTTAAAACCGGCGTTCGGTGCAGTTAGACTGACCGCCCTCTCCGCACCGGCAATTCAGAAGCTATGCAATGACATGCAGAAAGGGGAAAAGGGTGGTAGAAAATATTCACCAAAATCAATAAAGGATTTACATGGGGTGCTTCATAAGGCTCTGCAACAAGCCGTGGAAATAGGGTATTTGCGGTTTAATCCTTCCGACAATTGTAAACTTCCAAGGGTAAAGCGGCGGGATATAAGACCCTTTGAAAATGATGAAATGTCTGCATTCCTGCAAAGAATACAGGGGGACAAATATGAACTGCTTTATATTGTTGCGCTGTTTACAGGAATCCGAAAAAGCGAATTGATTGGATTGACATGGGACTGTGTGGACTTTATGCGCGGAAGTATAACCATAAAGCAGCAGTTACAATTGTCTCCGGACGGCTTTTACTACTTTACCACGCCGAAAAATGACAAATCCCGTACAATAAGCGTTGCGCCTACAGTTATAGATGCCCTCAAAAAGCAGATGCGCAAACAAATAGAGGAACGAACTGCCGCAGATGCGTTATGGCAACAAGGCGAATTTCAGAATATCGTATTTACGAATGAATTTGGCGGACATATGAAGCCTAAGACCCTGCACAAACGGTTTAAAGCAATTGTGACTGAAATGGGCTTGCCGGACATGCGTTTTCATGATCTGCGTCATACCTATGCAGTTATGTCGATACAGGCAGGCGATGATATAAAGACTGTGCAAGAGAACATGGGGCATTATTCGGCAGCATTTACGCTGGATGTGTATGGGCATGTGACAGAACAGATGCGGAAGGACAGCGCGTCCAGAATGGAACATTTTATACAGCGAGTTATAAGCTGATTGGCGAATAGTTGAAAAGTGTTTTTACTATGTTTCTGATCTTTTATAAAGCTGTAAAGGGTAAAATAAAGGGTCAAAAGCTATTTTTGCATAAGAAAAAGCCCCATAAACCTAATGTTTATAGGACTTCTCTCTGGCAGGGGCACAAAGACTCGAACTCTGGACACGTGGTTTTGGAGACCACTGCTCTACCAACTGAGCTATACCCCTGTATTTGTGTTACCTGTACCGATAACACATCCTATTTTACCATAAAATACTTTGTAATGCAATAGATTTTGTGAAATTTTTTGCAGATTTTGCCAGCGCTTGATTGACAGTGTGTTTTATTGTGTAGAAGTTTGTAAAACGAACCCTTGGAGCATTTCGCGTATCCAGCAAAAGAAGGCTCCCATGTGAGGATCCGCTGCGCAGCTTCATAGGGCCAAGCACCAATCAAACAAAAGCCTCCCTTGTGTAAGGAGAGACAATACGGCGTAAGCACCAATCAAACAAAAAAGCCTCCCTTGTGCAAAGGGAGGTGTCGCGGCGTAGCCGTGACGGAGGGATTGTTCCTC
>BLMO01000007.1 GCA_011957885.1 Clostridiales bacterium | reverse complement strand
TCAAAGCTATAAGAATTTTTAAGGGTCAGGGCATTAAAGTTACTGCCACTGCTATTTTCACCCAGCAGCAGGCACTGCTTGCTGCGCTTTCCGGCGCTGACTATGTTGCGCCTTACATCAACCGGTTGGATAACATCGTTTCTGACGGTGCCCACGTGGTAGAAGAAATCGTTACGCTTTTTAAAATGCACAACATTCCTACAAAGGTGCTGGCAGCAAGCTTCAAAAACGTTGAACAGGTTCATAAGGTTTCCATGGTTGGATGCCCTGCTGTAACCATCAATCCCGAACTTTTCGATCAGTTGATCTATCATCCGCTTACACTGTACGCAGTAGACGCGTTCACAGCCGACTGGGAAATGGTGTACGGCGAAAAGAAAATTCTGGAGCTGCTTAAATAATTATCGTTTCTCTCAATGGAGTCTGCAAAGCAGACTCCATTGTTTTTATAGTTGAAACCGATTTGACTCTATTTTTCAAACGATTATCACCTTTTTTCACTTGCGCATATACTGCTAAAAAAGAAAGGGCTAAATAGAGTTATGGTTTCACATATCGATTTCTTTCAGAGTATTCCAACTAAAAATGCATACTTCGCCGGTGCCAATACACCGGACGGTTTCATATCCGATTACAGTAATTTTTTCAATGAGGACACCTTCACAAAGGTATATATTGTAAAAGGCGGCAGCGGAACGGGCAAAAGTACCCTGATCCGGCGCTGCGCAGAACAGGCAGCAAAGTGCGGCGCTGAATGCACATATATTTTATGCAGCTCCGATCCGGAAAGTCTGGACGGCGTATTGCTGCGGAGGGATAATACACATATTGCTATCATCGACGGCACCGCCCCACACACTGTAGATCCGGTTTATGCAGGAAGCTGCGGTGAAATTGTCAACTGCGGAGACTTTTGGGACACCAGCGCTTTGGAAAATGCCCGGGATGAGATTGTTGCAACTGTGCAGAAAAAAAGCGACTGTTATACCCGTGCGTATCGGTATCTTTCCGGCGCATCCTCCGTCATATCTGCTTCCCGGCAATTTTCAGGAAATTTGATTTTAC
>BLMO01000006.1 GCA_011957885.1 Clostridiales bacterium | reverse complement strand
GAAGCGACTGGGGGATTGTTGTGTAAACTTTTGATTTGTAATTCCTACGTAATGATAGTAGGACAATCCCTCCGAGTTTTGCTACGCAAAACCCACCTCCCTTTACACAAGGGAGGCTCGTAAAGTTTGACAGGCTTTGCTGTGCCACCTCCCTTTGCTGGGGGAAGCCGATGAAGTTGATCCAAGGTTTCCCAAAAGCAAGTTGGACAATGGATTGTTCTTCCAATATACAAATTCCTGCACATATGCATGATATTGTTGACAATTGTATAATAATTGTGATATACTACATACGCGTGTGACTTGTTTTCTCTAAAACAAGTCCTTTTAGGTTAAATTATATTTCTGTAAAAGGCGGATTGCTCATGACAACAGATTTTGTTATATTGACTGACTCCGGAAGTGATCTGACTCCGGAAATGGCGGCCGAATTGCAGGTACAGGTAATGCCGCTCATGTATACTTTGGATGACGGGGAACCGATGCCAGGTGATGCGGCAGATATCAAAGATTTTTATAAACAACTGCGGGAAGGAAAAAGTGCAAAAACTTCAGCAGCCAATTATGAGGATCTGCTGAAAACATTAGAGGATATTGTCTCAAAGGATAAGGACGTATTATATGTTGCCTTTTCTTCCGGTTTGAGTAGCACTGTCAGTACAGCAATGCTTGTTGCCGGGGAACTGGCTGAAAAATATCCAAAGCGGAAAATTTATGTTGCAGATTCACTTGCTGCATCTCTCGGACACGGACTTTTGGTATACCTTGCCGCAAAGCAGCGCGCTGCCGGCGCATCTATTGATGCTGTGCGTGATTTCGTCGAAGAAAATAAGCTGCATTTGTGTCACTGGTTTACAGTGGATGATCTCCACCATTTGAAACGCGGCGGGCGCGTGTCTGCTGCAACAGCCGCAATCGGCACAATGCTGTCCATTAAACCGGTGCTTCATGTGGATGATGCAGGGCATTTAATCAATGTGTCCAAGGCGCGTGGACGCAAAGCGTCTCTTGCTGCGCTTGTAGAGCGAATGGAACAGACTGCCATTGATCCCGCTGGACAAACTGTATTTATCAGTCATGGTGACGCATTGGAGGACGCCCAAGCAGTTGCCCAGATGGTGCGGGATAAAATGGGTGTGCAGGATATTCATATCGGCTATATCGGTCCGGTAATCGGAGCCCATTCCGGTCCCGGGACAATCGCATTGTTTTTCCTTGGTACCCAGCGCTGAAATTTAATTTGTGCAGAAGGATTCACATAATGAAAATGAACAGTTCTATGTATCGGGACATGGTGGTTTCTGCCGCGTGTTCTCTGGACAATCAGAAAGATACGATCAACAATTTGAATGTTTTTCCTGTGCCGGATGGCGACACAGGCATCAATATGAGCTTGACAATGAGCGGTGTGCGGGGCGAGTTTGTGTCCTTTGACGGAACGCTCGGAGAATGTGCACAAAAGGCAGCCAATCTGATGCTGCGGGGCGCGAGAGGGAATTCCGGCGTTATTTTGTCATTGTTTTTTCGTGGAATCGCAAAAGCATGGGCAAATCTGGACGAAGCGGACTGCCAGGATATTGTAAAAGGGTTTTCCAGAGGGGTTGCCGAGGCATACAAAGCAGTTATGAATCCCACAGAGGGAACGATTCTGACTGTTATGCGGGTCATGACGGAGGCCGCATCGGAATTGCTGGCACAGGAGCAGTGGGAAGAAGATATTCAGATGTTGTTTGATCGGATGCTGACTGCTTCCAGAGAAGCGCTTGATAGCACGCCGGAGCTTTTGCCGATTTTGCGTGAGGCAGGGGTGGTTGATTCCGGCGGATACGGTTTTGTTGCCGTTATGGAAGGTATGCTGGCTGCTTTAAACGGTGCGCCGATAACCGCAGCTCAAACGGGGAGCGGAAAAAAAGGAGCGGCAGATTTCCGCTCGTTCCAGACGGAAGATATTCGCTTTGCATACTGTACAGAATGTATTGTAGGAAAAAGCCCGCGGTATGCCGGCGAAAATACCACAGAGGATCTGCATCGTTTTATTATGAAGTTGGGTGACAGTGTGGTGTACGTAGACGACAGCGAACTGATCAAGCTGCACGTGCATACAAATGATCCGGGACGCGTGCTTACAGAAGCCCTTCGATACGGTGCTCTGGAAACGGTAAAAATTGAAAATATGAAACAGCAGCATTCATCCTTGTCCGGGGCGGCAGAAACAGCAGCGCCGCAAAAATCCCCGGAAGTGAAGCCGGAGAAAAAATACGGATTTGTGACCGTTTGCATGGGGCAGGGAATGGAAGAACTGTTTACAGATCTTGCGGCGGACAAAATTGTGTGCGGCGGGCAGACTATGAATCCCAGCACAGATGAAATTGTCCGTGCTGTGCAGGAAACTCCAGCGGAAATTGTTTTTATCTTGCCGAATAATAAGAACATTTATATGGTGAGTCAGCAGGCGGCAAAGATTGTAAAGAATCGTCATGTTGTAGTGCTGAACACTACTTCCGTGCCGGAGGGCGTAGCGGCTATGCTGGCGTTTGATCCGGAAGCAGACTGTGCCGCAAATGAGACTGCGATGCAGGCTGCAATTGCGCATGTTACCACTCTTTCTGTAACTTATGCCGTTCGTGATACGAAAATCGGGGAAACGGTGATAAAAGAAGGAGAAATATTAGGACTGATCGGCGGAAAGATTGCCTGTTCTTCTGCTACGCGGGAAGACTGCGTGCGTGAAATGATAGAAAGTGTTTCCGATGCGGCTGTGATTACTGTATATTACGGTGAGGGTGTAGAAGATGCAGAGGCGCAGGGGATGTCTGTACTTTTGCAGGAGCGGTATCCTGGAGCGGAAATTATGGTGCTTTGCGGCGCACAGCCGGTATACAGTTATATTATTTCTATTGAATAAAATGATAAAAAGAAGCTGCAACCGTATAGTTGTTACAGCTTCTTTTTCTGTATAACCTTTTGCAGTAAGGACCTCCAAGCTGGGATATGATTATTTTAGCAATAGCCGCGTTGGGCTTTTTTATTTTAACGGGATATTGCAGTTTTTTTTCGTACAGCCACATATTTTAATTCTGCAATGCAGTTCCTTTCCTCAAATTTTATCGTGACACATTCGCGTTGTATTCCCACGGCCACGGACCTTTAATCCAACTCCAGCATTCGCTGTCAGTGCCGCCGTGAATGGTCAGAGGACCGTAGCTTGTTTCGTATGCTGCATATGCTTCTTCCAGCAGTCGGTTATATTTATTATAGCATGCAAGGGCCTCTTTATCTCCAGGGTGGGTGTCCAGGAACAGATTGGCTTCTACTAAGGCAAATCCGTATACTTGAATATCATGCATAAGTGCATTTCTATCTTTGGTCATCATCAGCGGCACCCCTTTCTCGGACAGGAAGTGGGATAGAAGGGGAAGTCCAATTCCTTAAACAGGGTTCCTTCGTTGAAACCGCTTTCCAGATCATATAAGTTGCGCCATTCTTGCATTGGAACATATGCCATAGCAAGCGGGAGACCGGCAAGCTGGTCTTCACCGTGTACTCTGCACCGATTGCCGGAGGCACACGCAGATCTTCTGCCGGTGTTTCCTGCTGTGCATCCGCAGTTTCTCCGTTGGCTGCAACCGCCCAAGGGACAGCGTGTATGCGAAGCTTCCCGGCTGCTGACGCGCGCTCCGGTGTTTACAGCGGCAGGAAAAGGCGCAAAGGCGGAAACAGGTTTGATTTCCCTGGTTCCGTATCTTTGTGAGGATATATCACCTGCGGGGCTGAACAGTTCTTCACCAACGCGATCACGCGGGGTTCTGTTTTCAGCATTGTAATTCATCTTTTTTACCTTTCTTATTCTGTGCTTTTCATTTTGCAGAACGGCAAACCGTTCTTGATACAGTATATGAAATATTTCATTAACCGTACATGCATGCTGGCAGCGGGCACACTTGAAAACGGCGCTGTTTTATGGTAAAATTATAAAAGTGACAAGTCTGATATCAGAAAGTGAGAAAAGGTGAAAAAAGTAGAAATTTATACAGACGGTTCCTGCAAGCAAAATCCCGGTCCCGGCGGCTGGGGTGCGGTTTTGGTTTATCAGGGCAAGGAGTTGGAACTCTCCGGCGGTCAGGCGGATACTACCAATAACAGAATGGAACTGACGGCGGTGATTGAGGCGCTGCAAAAGCTTCGGGAACCTTGTCAGGTAACGCTGACAACAGATTCCAAATATGTTTCAGACGGGATTTCTAAGGGATGGGCTGCATCCTGGAAGGAGAGAGGCTGGAAAAAGGCGGATAAAAGTCCGGCGCTCAATCCGGATCTGTGGGGGACGCTCCTTGATTTATGTGAAACGCATACTGTAGAATTCGTATGGGTGAAGGGACACGCGGGGCATCCCTATAATGAGCGGTGTGACACATTGGCGCAGGGAGAGGCGCAAAGGATAATGGATAAAAAATGACAGGGTATTAACCCTGTCATTTTTTCAAAAGAAAATATAAGCCTCCTCCCAGCAAAAGGAGGTGGCACGATCAAGCGTAGCGGTCGTGACGGAGGAATTGTTTGTAAAGCAATCCCCCGCCCACTGCGTGGGCAGCCCCCTTTGCACAAGGGGGCCTTTTTTGATAGTGCTGCGCGGGATGCCCCAGGGATTCGAAAACGAATCCCATACAGGGGGGCTTTTTTGATGGCACTGCGCGGGATGCCCCAGGGATTCGAAAACGAATCCCGTACAGGGGGGCTTTTTTGATGGCACTGCGCGGGATGCCCCAGGGATTCGAAACCGAATCCCACACAAGGGGCGCCTTTATTGCTGCTGCGATTTAGTCAATTACCTCAATGCACATATGATCAGTCAATTGCTCTGTAGGAATAAACAGCTTTTCTGTCTGCATCAGGGGATCAAAAGTACCTTTCATTTCGGTCCCGTTTATCTTAAAGTTTCGACTGCCTGTTCTTTCGTTTTTATAGGACAGCGTAAGCGGATGCCCCTTTACAATGATTTCAATCTTTGCCTTGTTGCAGGGCATTTTTGCGGGTGTTTGAATCGTAAGCCCATCCAATGCAGGTGCGATACCGAACCCGAATTTGATCATCTCTTTTACCAGAACAGCGCCGCTTCCGGTATACCAGTCACCCATGGAGCCGCCGTCGATTTCATAATCTGGATTTTCACAATAGGAGTTGGGCATAGCAAAGGTGGTCATGGTGCAGTTGTCATGGGTAATCACCATAGATTTTTCCATTTGCGTCCAAGCTTTTTCCGATTCTCCCAGACAGAACAGCGCCATGATACCGAACATGCTTGCGTGTACATAGGCGCAGGAATTTTCATAGGTTCCGGGAGTAATATAGGAAATCCGTCCTGCTTCCGGCAGGGCATACGGGAAGGGAACGTCAAAGGTTTTCAGACCATATTTGGAATCCATCGCGTCCAGCGTGTCCATAATTGCAGCTTTCAGCGTGGGATCCTTTTCAATCATACCGGTGATTGCCCAGAAGGAATTGGAGGTAATGCTTCTCCGGGCTTTGCCGTCCACATCGTTCCAGGACCCCAGCTTGTAGGATATTTTATCTCCCCAGCCGTGGATGATCCGGCGCTGCCCCGCATCATTGACGTCAATTCCGTACTTTGCAAGTCCCTCTTCAATTTCTTTACTGTAAACAGCATACTCGGTGATTTTATTTTCATACCCGCCGATTTTGGTGAGAATCTTCGTCATTTCCTGCAAATTCTGATAAAATTGCAGGGTTGCCATTACAGTGACGCCGGAGCCGTACTTCTTACCCGGATCTTTTGTTTTGCCCAGTCCATCCAGTGCATCGTTCCAGTCACCGTACAGGGCACGCAGACAGTTTGTGCCATATTCCCGATCCAGATTTCTTGCGAGGAAGTCCATAATCCGCAGAAGATGTTCCAGTACGCTGCCCTGGATATCGCTTTTCTTTATTACGTAATTGTCCGGGTGGGCAACGTAATAGGAACAGATTTCATCCAGAATGGAATAATCATCCGTAAAGGAAAGGTATGTGTAT
>BLMO01000005.1 GCA_011957885.1 Clostridiales bacterium | reverse complement strand
TCCCTTGTGTAAAGGGAGGTGGCGCGGCGTAGCCGTGACGGAGGGATTGTATAAGCAATACTATCAATTTGAAGATAATGCAAAATGAGTGAAAGAATCGCCGGAAAAAGACGCCTGCATATGCGTTTCATGTTCGCATCCTCCTATATTTCAATTTCAATGAGCTTTCAGGACAGTATATATATAAAAAAACCGCACGTCAACAAAGCCATAGGCTTTTATTCCGCGCGGTCAGCAAAGTTGTTCATTGGAGGTCACCTGTTCCCTTCAATCCGTATGCTTATAAGCTTGTTCTGTTTTCATTTTCATATTAACATTTTTTCTATTATTTGTCAATATATTATTAAATTGTTAAATTCTATTTTTGCACCTGCAATACCAGTGCCAAAAGGTTCCGCTCGTATGCAGCACATTATTATTCTATTGACAATATTACCCGCAAAATGATATAATAGCTGCAAAGCAGCTATAGATGGCAAAAGGAGATTTCCATGCAAAGCGAAAAAATTAGTGTGATCATCCCCATGTACAATGCAGAAACACAAATTCAAAAATGTGTAAACAGCCTACTCTGCCAAACCTACACAAATTTTGAAATTATTATAGTAAACGACGGCTCCAAAGACAACAGCCTTGCAGTTTGCCAGAACACATTTGGAAACGAACCGCGCGTAAAAATTGTAGATAAGCCCAACGGCGGCGTCTCCGACGCGCGAAACGCAGGCATGCGCGCTGCCGAAGGAGAATATATCTCCTTTGTGGATGCAGACGACTGGGTCGAACCCACATACCTTTCTTGCTTATATGAACATCTGACGGAAACCGGTGCAGATCTGTCTGCGCTGGACTATCGAATGGAATCAACCAGTCCGGAGCGAACCGTCAAAGTGGAAATAACCGAGGAAGAAGTTGTAACCGGATCAGACATTTTGGAACGATTTTTTACCAGAAAAATCATCACCGGTGTAATTGGAAAATTGTTCCGGTCCGAGCAAATTGGAGATCTTCAATTTCCGCCCAACATAAAAATCGGAGAAGACGCACTTTTTGTATACAGTTTTCTCCGGCGCGCGAAAGCAGTAAGCATCATTCCGCAAAAGCTGTATAACTACTGGATGGACAACACAGATGGAGCAACCAACAATTTCTTTACACGTTTTGATTATGAAGCCGTTCACTTTGCAACATTGATTTTAAATGATGTAAAGGAAAGCAATCCGGAACTGCTTGGTCCTGCCAGCAATTATTTACTGCTCCCGATTATGCGTTCTTATCTTGGATATATAGCCGGCAAAAAAGAATCTCTGCCCCGGTTTAAGGAGCTTACGGAAGCACTGCATATTATTTTCCGTTATGCTGATCGAAACAGCAATGACTTCAATTACTATAAATATAAAACTTTTTATATTCTGCACAAAATATGCAAGCCCCTGGCTCGGGTCTTGGTTTCCCGCTGGGTTGCACAGCAGACAATCTGACAAAAACAGCCTTTCCTATAGGAAAGGCTGTTTTTATATTCTGTTTAAAGCACAATATCCGCAAACACACCATCGCACAGAATTTTACCATACCGGAATCCGCAAGCCTTCGCAAGTTCCGCAGCCTGTTCAAACGCCCAGTCCAGGCCCTTTACCTGATGACAATCGCTGGTGATGATCACCGAGCCACCCAGATGGCATAATTCCCGCAGTAAAAACGCCGCCGGATACGGGACAGACCGTCCCGCGCGCAGCATAGCGCCTGTATTGATTTCAAACAGCGGACACGTTTGCACAATTTGCTCCATTGCCGTGACGGCGGCAGTACGGTACCGTACGTCCGATTCATCAAAAAAACGACCGCCTTCATTAAATTTTGTAATCAGGTCAAAATGCCCTACTATGTCACACCCGGTCACCTTGGCAACATCCACGATCTGCTGATAATACGCCTGTGCATATTTATAATAATCTCCGCCAAAATAATGCTCTACAGCTCCGGCCATAATCTCAGCGGAATCATCCACTGGTACATATGCGCCGTCACTACACAACAAATAGTGCGTACTGCCGATACGATAATCATACGGAAAGCCGGACACATCGGAAAACAAATCCTGCTCAATGCCAAGATAAACCTGAATTGCATCCCGATACTTTTCCCGCAGCGCCAATATCTCCTGCTGATATAAAGCTGTGTTCTCTCTGGACATGCAGTAAGCCGTATCACACGCCGTATACGCATGACCGGAAAATCCAATTGATTTCCAGCCAAGTTCCACAGCGCGCCGTATGAGTTCCTCCGCCGTATTTTTTCCGTCACAATAAACAGTATGAGTATGTAGATTGGACAGGGGCGTCATTTTGTCATTTTCTCCTGCTTTACTTTGTGATCAATTACATGACGGGAGGCCAATTCCTTATATATGTCATCAATGGAAATCCCCATCTGCACCATCAAAACAAGCACATGATAGGTCAGGTCGGAAATTTCATAAATTGTTTCCGCACGGTCGTCCGCTTTTCCCGCAATGATTACCTCGGTGCATTCTTCGCCCACCTTTTTCAGGATTTTATCAATTCCCTTTTCAAAAAGATAGGTTGTATATGAACCCTCTTTCTTTTCCGTTTTTCTGCCCTCAATCAGCCGCATCAAAGCGTTCAGCGAAAACGGTTCTTCTCCTTCATATACAGAATGGAAGAAACAGGATTCTTCCCCGGTATGACAGGCAGGACCTTCCGGCAATACATATACCGTCAGCGCATCACAGTCGCAGTCTGTATCAATGCGCACAATATGCTGCACGTTCCCGGAGGTTTCACCCTTTCTCCAAAGCTCCTGTCTGGAGCGTGACCAGAAGCAGGTGCGCTTCTCCTCCAAACTGATTGCAAGACTCTCCCGATTCATATATGCAACTGTCAGAACCTTGTTTGTTCTGCTGTCAATCACAACTGCAGGAATCAATCCCTTTTCATCAAATTTCAGTTTTTCTGTATCAATATGCATTGTTTTTGCCTCCAAATATTATCGAATTATATTACAGCCGGACGTTTATACCGTCGCTCAGCAGTTTTTTCTTTAAATCATGAATTGACACTTCTCCAAAGTGGAAAATTGAAGCCGCCAGTCCTGCATCCACCTTCGGCGCTTGCGTAAATAATCGGGTAAAATCCTCCATACAGCCCGCGCCGCCGGAAGCAATCACCGGGACGTCCACAATATCGCACACAGCAGCCAGCATTTCCAGATCAAATCCTTCTTTCACACCATCCGTATCGATACTGTTGAGCACAATCTCACCGGCACCGTTTTCCACGCCCTGCCGAATCCACTCCAGTGCGTCAATGCCGGTATTCTCTCTGCCTCCCTTGGCAAAAACAGTAAATTTTCCGTCAACGCGCCGCACATCCACAGACAATACTACGCACTGATCTCCATATTTTTTCGCCGCTGCTGGAATCAGTCCCGGATCCCGGAGCGCGCCGGAGTTTACGCTAACCTTATCCGCGCCGCATTTCAGAACCCGATCAAAGTCATCCACCGTGTTAATTCCGCCGCCAACAGTCAGGGGAATAAAAATCTGACTGGCAACTTCCGTCAGAATATTTGTAAAAAGCTGCCGTCCCTCAAAGGAAGCGGTGATGTCATAGAACACCAGTTCATCCGCCCCGTTTTCGCTATAATATTTCGCCAATGTAATCGGGGAGGAAACATCGTTTACATCCAAAAAATTTACGCCCTTTACCACACGACCGTCCCGCACATCCAGGCAAGGAATAATCCGTTTTGTTATCATTTCCGCATCTCCAAAATTAAAGCACGCCCCGGCAAGCCAGCACAGCAGCGGCAAGATCAATGGAACCTGTATAAATGGATTTGCCTAAAATCGCGCCGTACAAATCCATATCCCGCAGTTTCTTCACATCATCCAATGTTGTGATTCCACCGGAAGCAATCAAACGCACCTTATATTTTTCCGAAAGATCCTTGTACATTTCCATATTCGGACCGGCAAGCATTCCATCCTTGGATATGTCTGTGCAAATTACCGTCTGTACGCCAGCCTGCGTCAACCGCGCGAACAATGCGTCGCAGGTAAGCTCGCTTTGCTCCTGCCAGCCGCGGATCGCCGCCATGCCGTCCCGCACATCCACGCCTACGGCAACCTGCCCTCCATACGTCTCCACCATATCCTGCAAAAACTCCGGATCGGTCACTGCAGCAGTGCCGATAATCACTCTGTGCACGCCGGCATCCAAATAACGGCGTACAATTTCCGGGCTGCGGATGCCTCCGCCCACCTGCACCTTCAGCCCACTGGTTTCCACCAGTTTCTGCACGGTTTCCAGATTGGGCGTTGTCCCGTCCTTGGCGCCCTCCAAATCAACGGTATGCAGATACTCAGCGCCCGCACAGCGAAAAGCAGCACCCAGTTCTTCCGGATTTTCACTGTAAACGGTCATCTGTGCATAGTCGCCTTTCACCAGACGCACCGCTTTTCCTTCATATAAGTCAATTGCAGGAAATAAATTCATGCTTGATTCTCTCCATCTTCCTTATTGATTTAAACTTCGCAAAATGCTTTTAAAATTTTCAATCCGACTGCACCGCTTTTTTCCGGATGGAACTGCGTTCCAAACACATTCCCATTTTCTGCAGATGCCGTAACCTTTGCACCATATTCTGTGACCGCACTCACCCACGGGGTGCACTGATCGGCATAATACGAATGTACAAAATACACGTGATCCCCCTCGCAGATGTTTTTATACAGCGCACTGCGTGGTTTGTCCTCGGGAAATTGCAGCGCATTCCAGCCGATATGCGGCACTTTATACTCTGCCGGCACCACTCCGCGCATAGGAACAACCGCTCCGGGAATCAATCCCAGCCCTGCATGCTCCCCGTATTCCAGACTTTTATCAAAAAGCAACTGCATCCCCAGGCAAATTCCCAGAAGGGGTTTCCCTTTTTCCGCTTCCCGAATCACGACTTGATCCAATCCTGCCGCACGCAGCTTATTTGCAGCATCTCCAAATGCGCCAACACCGGGGAGAATAATCCGATCACATTCCGCGATTTTTTTCTGATTCCCGGTCACAATCGCCTCCTCGCCAATATAGGCAAATGACGATTTTAACGAAAATAAATTGCCAACGCCATAATCAATGATTGCTATCATATCTCACAGTACCCCTTTGGTTGAAGGAATTTCTCCTGCCATCTGCGGATCTATTGCAACGCATCTGCGCATCGTGCGACCCAGAGCTTTAAATATTCCTTCAATAATGTGGTGCGTATTGGTGCCGGCAAGCTGCTGCACATGCAGCGCCAGCCCTGCATTCCGCACAAACGCCAACAAAAACTCCTCTACAAGCTCTGTATCAAACATGCCGACCTTTTCCGCAGATAGTTCCACCGTATACCCCAAATAGGGACGTCCGGAAAAATCCGCAGCACACAAAATGAGCGCCTCATCCATGGGAAGTACAATATCGCCGTAGCGGCAAATTCCGCGCATATCACCAAGCGCCTCGCCGAACGCTTTTCCCAGGCAAATGCCGATATCCTCCACACTATGGTGACAGTCCACCTGCAAATCTCCCCTGCAGGAAAGTGAAAGGTCAAACCGCCCATGGGAAGCAAATAAGGTGAGCATGTGATCTAAAAATCCCACACCCGTGTCCACATCTGCCTTTCCGCTTCCCTCCAGACATAATCTAAGCTGGATATCTGTTTCTTTTGTTTTTCTGTTGACTTCTCCGATTCTCATATTTGTTCCCTCTTCATTTGTCTAAAACAAGCAGCAGCTTGTCCATTTGCTCACGCGTGCCAATGGTGATGCGCAGAAAATCCTGAATTCGGTCTTTGTCAAACCATCGAACCAACACGCCATTTTCCCGCAAAAGTTGATACAGTGCTTTTCCGGTAGTACCCGATTTCTTCGCAAATACAAAATTTGCACTGGAAGGAAGCACCACAAAGCCACGGTCCTCCAACGCTTTTTTTGTATATTCACGAGTCTGCATTATATTTTCTGCGTTCGCCTTATAATAATCATCCGACTCCAGACAGGCAATTCCTGCAATTTGCGTAAGCCGGTTTATATCATAAGGATTCATGGAATATTTAATCCGTTCCAAATCTTCAATCAGTGCAGCATCGCCTATGGCAAAACCAAGTCTGGCGCCGGCAAGAGAGCGGGATTTGGAGTATGTCCGGATAATAAGCAGGTTTTTATACTTCTGAAGCAGCGGCAATGCAGAAACAGCGCCAAAATCCACATACGCCTCATCAATCATAACCACATGATCCGGATTGCTTTGCACGATTTTTTCTATATCTTCCAAGGACAGAGCAATCCCTGTGGGCGCATTGGGATTTGCAATGATCACATGAGAATCAATTCCCACATAGTCGGACACACGAATCTGAAAGTCCTCCGTAAGCGGAATCACCCGGCAAGGAATATCGTGCAATTGCCCATACACAGAGTAAAATCCGTACGTAATATCCGGAAAAGCAATCCCATGATCCCGGTCGCAAAACGCCATAAAAGACATATTCAGAATATCGTCCGATCCATTTGTAACAAACACATTCTCCGTCTGCACGCCATACGTATCTGCAAGCTTTTCCCGCAGCACATGGCAAGTGGGATCCGGATACAGATTCAACATGGAAATTTGTTCCGCATTCACCGCCTCCAACACCCTTGAAGACGGCGGATAGGGAGATTCGTTTGTATTCAATTTAACGTACGCCCGATCCTGAGGCTGCTCCCCCGGCGTATACGGTTCCAATGCTGCAAACCGCTGACTTAAAAATCTGCTCATATTCCCTCACCCAATTTATTCTGATTCTGCAAAACGGATGCGTGCGGATTTTGCATGTGCGCCCAATCCTTCCTGATCTGCAAAATAACCGACCTTTTCATAGACAGATGCCAAAGATTCTTTGGTATAATAAGTAAACTGTGTTTTCTTAACAAAATCATCTACAGACAGCGGACTGGAAAACCGTGCTGTTCCGCTGGTTGGCAAAGTGTGGTTGGGACCTGCAAAATAGTCGCCCAGCGCTTCTGGGCAGTATCTGCCAAGGAATACACTGCCTGCATGTTTGACCTGCCCCAGATAATCAAAGGGAGCGTCTGTGCAGATTTCCAAATGTTCCGGTGCCAGTGCATTGGATATCTCCACCGCCTGTCGAATGGAATCCGCAATAATAATTTTTCCGTTATTGTCAATAGATTTGCGTGCAATATCCTGTCTGGCAAGCAGTGGAATTTGCCGTTCTAACTCTTCTGCCACCTGCTCTGCCAGTGCCCTGCTGTCGGTAACAAGAACTGCAGAAGCACATACATCATGCTCCGCCTGAGACAGCAAATCCGCCGCAACATAGGTCGGATTGGACGCTCCGTCTGCAATCACCAGAATTTCACTGGGACCGGCAATCATATCAATGGCAACTGCGCCAAACACCTGACGTTTTGCTTCTGCAACGAAACGGTTTCCCGGACCAACAATTTTATCCACCCGCGGCACAGTCTGGGTTCCATAAGCAAGTGCTGCAATTGCCTGTGCTCCGCCTACCTTAAAGATTTTCTTTACGCCACCGATTTTGGCAGCCGCCAATATTACCGGATTGATTTTTCCATCTTTACTAGGAGGGGTCACCATAACAATTTCTTCCACTCCGGCAATTTGCGCCGGAACACAATTCATGAGTACAGAAGAAGGATACGCCGCTGTTCCCCCTGGAACATACAACCCAACCCGTTCCATGGGAATCACACGCTGCCCCAGCACTTCTCCTGCCGATCCTGTAAGAACAAATCCGCTGCGTTTTTGATTGGCGTGAAAATTCCAGATTCTTTCTTTTGCTTCTTTCAAAATCTGCAAATATGTATCATCCATAGAAGCAACAGCTTCGTCAATTTCTTCCTCACTTACTGCAATGCTGTCCAGGCTCGCCTGATCAAACTTCTTTGTGTAAGCAAGCAGCGCGCTATCACCCTCTGTCTGCACAGCACGGATAATTTCGGCAACTGCCTGTTCCACTTTCGGATCCGCCGTCTGGCAACTGCGATTCAGGATTTCTTCTGCGCACTGGGCATACTCCATCACACGTATCATTTTCACGCCATACCTTTCCTATAAATTTATCAAATAAATTGTTTTATTTTTCTGCAATTGCCTTTTGAATTTTCTCTGTCATCGCAAGGATCTCAGCATTTTTAAACTGGAAGCTGGCTTTATTTGCCACCAAACGCGCGCTGATCGGAACGATTGTTTCATACGGTTCCAGGTTATTTTCATACAGAGTTTTTCCCGTTTCCACAATATCCACAATCACGTCAGACAGTCCCAATAGCGGTGCGATTTCAATGGAGCCGTTTAACTTGATAATATCAATATCCAATCCTTTTTTATCGTAAAATTCCCGGGCAATCCGCGGAAATTTTGTTGCAACGCGAATGGTAGTTTCCCCGCTGGGCTGCATATCTTTTTTGCCGGCAACTGCCATGCGGCATTTTCCCATTTTCAGGTCAGCCAGTTCATACACATCGTGTCCGCCTTCCAGAAGAATATCCTTCCCTACAATTCCAACATCAGCAGCACCCCGTTCTACATAGATCGCCACATCAGAGGGCTTCGCCCAAAAATAGCAAACACCGTTTTCCTCATTTTCAAAAATCAGCTTCCGGCTGTCCTCCAAAATTTCCGGGCAGCCATATCCGATATCTGCAAAAATTTTATATGCCTTTTCGCCAAGTCTTCCCTTAGGCAATGCGATATTCAGCTTCCTCATAGTCCTACCTCAGTTTCATTCAACTGTACATGCCTTTTATAACGAATGCCATCGGTTTTCGTTTTCTGTACCTGTACGCGCAATCCCTCACCGGTCATTTTTTCTGCTTCCAATGCAGCGGCCGCAGGATTCGCATTTCCATATGTAATCAGCACATCCACGTCGCTGTCCCGCTTTTCGTCTGTCAGCCTCTCCAGCAGATCCGGATAAATTGCAAACCCGATAGCACCTGCGTTCTTGCCGAATTTCTTCACCAATGTATCATAACGTCCCCCGGACAGCACATGCTCCGGAATTCCGTCAACAAAGCCCTGGAATGTGATACCGTTGTAATAGTCCATATCGTTTGCAACGGAAAAATCCAAAATAATTGAGCCATTCAGATGGATTGCCTTCAAAACATGATACAATCCAGCAAGCTCGTCTGCCGCCTGGCGTGCAGGATCTTCTTTGGACAGATCCGCAAGCAAATGGTGAAGCTTTCCAAGACCAGCTTCAAAATCGCCATAAATCTCAATAACAGAAGCAAGTCTTGCAGTTTCTGCTTTTGCAATATTTTCTCTATTGCAAATCTCCTGCATTTCATGATTGTTTTTCTCGCCAAGACAACGCAATACTTCCTCTCTGGCAATACCGGCAAGTCCTGCACGATCCAAAAGTGCGGTCAAAAGTCCCATATGGCTCACACCGATCAGAGAATTTTCTGAAACTTCCGCAAGACTCTTTGCAGCAAGCGACAATACCTCAGCCTGTACATATGTATCCACATCCCCGATATACTCGATGCCTACCTGCTGGATCTCCCGGATTCCGCCAGACTGCCTTGCACTGCGGTACACATTTTCGCAATAATACACCTTTTCCGGTGCAGTAATTTTTTCTGGTGCATTTTTGACAATGGAAAGTGTAATATCCGGCTTGAGAGCCAGCAATGTTCCTACCGAGTCTGTGAAGGTAACAATATTATTGCTTGCAAGAAAGCTTTTATTTTCCAGATATAAATCATAATGTTCGAATTTACTCATTTTATATTTTTTATATCCGTACAGTTCATAAAGTCCGCGCATTTTCAGAATATACTGTTCTTCTTTGCGCAAAACCTGGATTGGAAGCGTCATTTCTTATATACTCCATTTCATCATAAGTTCATTACATCACGCACAACATACATTTTACATACCATATTAGTATACCATATCCCGGTAGATTAAGCAAGCATTTGCCAATGTATAATTAACGGCAAATACAGTATAACACGCAAAAACACTTTAGTCAAGTAAATTGATAAAGTTTTTTTGATTTAATATACATAAAAAAAAGGAACCGCCCAGATGGGCGATTCCTCAAAAACATTCAAAAGTTACGGATATCTGGTAACACCGCTGCGTTCTTCTCCATAGAACTGGAACATGGGATCCTCATTATAACTAATGCTGGCCGGCATCTTATATACAGCGTTTTCAGACTGATCCGAGAAAATATGCATATCATGATTTTTAATATAATTAAACATTGCATCATAACGATCCATATACAACTGTCGGAGTTCTTCATTATCCGTATTGTTCTTATAGTACCGATGATGCACACAGGACAATCCCAGGAAGTCAAAGCATGCAATCAAAGTATCAATGCGCTCACGCTGTTCACTGTTATTGGCCTTTCCCTGCGCTGCTACCAAAAGAGCACGCATTTCTTCATAGTGCTCATCAATATACTCAAAATCATACATCTGACGCGGGCGGTCAAAGTTATTGATAAAGCATCCGGCGCGGTCTCCTGCTTCATTCTGCATCATGATAAAGTCGAACAATTCACTATTGCCGTCACCGTAGTACATGTACAGATATTCCATCATATGACCATAGAATTCTTCTTCTGTCATTTCCGGATCCCAGTTGAGACGGGTCGCGAGATATTCTTTCAATGTTTCAAAATTGTATGTGCATCCGCCGCCCTCATAGAACATACCGGTTACGCCGCACTCGTTAATCAGATAATTATAATCATAATACAGATTGATAATGTTCGGGCATCCTACCAGATAATAATGATAGGTTACAGGATAATACCAGAACCAAAGTTCTGCGCCGGTCTCCCTGCATATTTCTCCCCATGCTTTCAGCGACTTTTCATCATACGTATTGTTGCCGCCAAGCTGGGTTACATTGTCGCCGCAGTCTCCGCTGCCCAATATATGATTATTACAACCGGTTCCGCAGAACAAAACAATCAAATCATCTTTGGGGAAAATCGTCTCCGGGATAGCATGATCATAGATAATGAAATACAGCTTAAGACCGGGATAATACTGTTGAATATCATCAATGGCGCGGTTTGCAATATACACGCTTCCGCCTGCATATCCGTCTGTCGCATAGAGAGTGGAACATCCGTCACACTTACACATGCCAACTATATTATCACAGATAGAGAAGGACATCGCAGAAGTTCCTACGCGGAATTTATGACTTCCCCATTCCTCTGTAATCATCCGGGTCGTCAGATACAAACCGGTAAACATCTGCTCATAAGACTCGTCACTGGTAAAGCAGGGCTGCCATTTATATTCATCCACTTGGATACCGGCATTATAACGTTCCTGCAGCTTAGGTCCTTCCGGCCATACCAAACCCTGATCCTCATAGATCTCGTTGCCGGTGTACATTCTGTAATAATACCCAAAGGAATGGGCATTGATAAAGTGCGCACCGGTCAATGTACCGTGCTGTTCGTCATCCGTCCCGATAGCACCACGCCCGTTCAACTTGCGGGGGAATGCAAATTCCTCATTATTCCTGCCCGCGGTTTGTCTTGTTACACGGAAAGTCAATTCAGGAATCTTTTTGAAATAGGTACCCTCAGCAACATCTGCTGTACGCTGCTTATACACCAACGTAGCGTTTGTGCTATAGAAGCGGTATCCTACATACTCTTCCAGAATTTCATACACAGCATACATATTGCCCCGGCGGGTACCATAGATATGCAGCTGTCCGTCTTTGACTTCATAAATGAAGCCCTCAACGCCAAGTTCACCTTCCTCATCTTCCTGATGGAAAACAATTGCGTTGTCGGCATTCTGTTCGCCGAAGCAAATCTCCATATTATAGCCTGTTGCCATGCGGACATACTTCCGCAGCTGATCTGCCGCATAATACAGATTGCTTGTATCACGGTTGGTATCAGCAGGTACAACAATGCAGTATGTATTGATGGAATTGCCGGCAATGGTGAAATTGTACAGCGCCTGCCCGTAGCCGTCTGTAATCTCATAGTCAGACCACTGCTTCACCTCTGCCAGACATAGTCTGAACTGAAGCGAATCAGCCGCAGTGATATCTCCGTCCGCATCCATATCTGCAGCATTCCGATCAAGGGACGCTCCATCCACATCTGCC
>BLMO01000004.1 GCA_011957885.1 Clostridiales bacterium | reverse complement strand
AGCAGTTAGCCGATTACGCTCCGGCGAAAATCGTCATAGCCGAAAGCTGCTTTGCGGATGTGTCAGCCATGCGCAATGCGCACTATGTTCTAAGAGATAGAAAAATTGAATTGAAATTGATATAATATAAAGAAAGGAGAACAAGTAATGCCTGATAAAATAGACGGAATGAGCATGGACATAGAACAAACAGAAAAGGAAAAATTAAAGGCGGTGTTCCCACAGTGCTTTGCAGAAGGCAAGTTAGATATCGACAAGCTGCTGTCCCTGTGCGGTGAGTATATCGACAACGACTTTGAGAAATACAAGTTTGAATGGCACGGCAAAGCCGAAAGCCTGCGGCTGGCACAGAAGCGGTCAACGGGAACCTTGCGCCCCTGCGCGGACGAAAGCGTAAACTTTGACGATACGCAGAACCTGTACATAGAGGGCGACAATTTGGAAGTTCTCAAGCTTCTGCAAACCGCCTACTACCGCAAGGTGAAGATGATCTATATCGATCCGCCGTACAACACCGGCAACGACTTTGTGTATGAGGATGATTTTGCCGATCCCATGGCGCGGTATAAGGAAGTCACGCAGCAGACTACCAAGAGCAACCCCGAAACGATGGGCAGATACCATACCAACTGGCTGAACATGATGTATCCCCGTCTGCGGCTGGCGGCGAATCTGTTGCGGGATGACGGCGTGATTTTTATCAGCATAGATGAAATAGAAATGCCTAATCTCCGAAAGATTTGTGATGAAGTATTTGGAGAGGAAAATCATATTGCAGACTTTGTGTGGCACAACAAACGCGGTGGTGGAAATGATGCAAAATATGTTGCTGTCGAGCATGAATATGTTTTGATGTATGCTAAAAGTGTTACAAATCTTGATGAACTTTTTGTTCCATATAGCCCGTCATATATGGAAAGATATAAAGAGGAAGATGAAATAGGGCGATACTTCTGGGATACATTCAAAAGAAAATCGGGAAAACAGTATTATCCGATTAAGTGTCCCGACGGCACGATTTTAGAAAATGATGAAATGGGAAATCCGATAAGTTGGTTGCGTTCAGAAGCAAGATTCTATGACGATTTAAGTAAAGGCGAAACTCGCATAATCAAAATCAATGATAAGTGGTCTGTACAATTTAAGCAAAGATTGCCTCAAGGAAAAAAGCCAAGAACGATATTCCTTGAAGAATCTATTTTTGAGAATCAAGGTACAACCAGTGACGGAAGTGCGGAAGTATTATCCCTTTTCCAAAAGAACTTATTTAGCAACCCCAAGCCATTAGGGTTAATCAAACATGTAATTACATTTGACACCAAAGATAATGACATCATCCTCGACTTCTTCTCAGGTTCTGCTACCACCGCCCACGCTGTGATGCAGCTTAATGCAGAGGACGGCGGTAACCGCAAATTTATCTGTGTGCAGCTTCCCGAAGTATGTGACGAAAAATCGGAAGCCTATAAAGCAGGATATAAAAACATCTGCGAAATCGGCAAGGAACGCATCCGCAGAGCAGGAGCGAAAATTCTTGCAGAAGCGGAACAGGCGAACCAGCAGGTCAAGCTGGGCGAAGAAGAAAAGCCCCTGCCCGATATCGGGTTCAAAGTTTTCAAGCTGGATACCTCCAATATCAAGCTGTGGGACGGAACGCCTGTTGATGAGGAAGACTATCAAATCGTCCTCGACCGCATGAACGATATGATCGAAAGCATCAAAGATGATCGCATGGATATAGATGTAATCTATGAAATTATGCTGAAAATGGGCGTGCCGCTGACCTATCCCGTTTTGCCAATGAAACTTGACG
>BLMO01000003.1 GCA_011957885.1 Clostridiales bacterium | reverse complement strand
GGGCGAATTATGCTTTTCTACGGTGACAACTGCCTTGCTGCCATCAACCGTGAAAGGGACGGGAGTGCTGTCAAGAACATAACCATAGCAGGTATTCTGCTCAATGATTTCGTAATTTCCGTAAGGGATCGCCTCCGGCATCATGAGCTTTCCTATGCTGTCGGTGTAATAAATGTCGATATCCACCGGCGTTGGATAATTGATATGCTGCACGATAAACTTTCCGGTATCGGTATTTCGCACCTTAAAGCCGATTCCCGATGCAGGGATCACCTTGCCGGTTTCAATATCCTTTTTGACAATCTCAATGAGCGCTTCAAAGGTGGCATTGTTGATCAGGTAACGATAGAGTTCACCATCTTCTTTCACGAATACATCAAAGGGCGGCAAAAGTTTTTTGCCTGCCCATCCTTTGGTTTGCTTTACGGTATAAATGCCATAGGGCAAATCCTTGCTTTCAGCAAATCCAAATGCATCGCAGACGAGGATATCCCGTTCGGATTCCTTTGCCGTTTCATAGCTGCCGGAAGATTTGAGAAATACTTCAAACTCTGCGCCTGCTTCGGGCGTTTCAATCTGCGTTTCGCCATCATCACAGTGCTTGATTACCGCAATTTTTCCTTTCTGCACAGTTTCAAGGGTATCAAGGGGTGCCGCCAAGCTATATTCCGCTTTATACAATTTCGCTTCTGCACCGATATGCAAAGACTCGGTATTGAGCAGATATCCCTCGCTTGCCTCAATCTCACGCAGGCTCCAATCCGAATCACAGATATAGAATTTGGTGGTAAACTGCCCCTTGCTGTCGGTGGTATAAGTGTCTACAAGCTGATCGCCTTTGTAAATACCGTAAACTGCTCCTGCAAGGCTGGCGTTGCCCTGTGCGGTTCCGGTTTCCTTGTCGCTTTTGGTTACGGTAAGCTGCCATTTCTTAAGGATGTTATCAAAACTCTTGTTCGTCACTTTGTTCCATTCAATCGCTGCGGTCTGCTTTTCCGGCACAACATAACGGATTGCCGTATCCACTTCTTCAAGGGTATATCCTGTGCCGATGAGGACATCCCGAAAATACGCTTTTCCATCGCTGCCGACTACCGCATATTCATCCACAGCCAAGCCTGACAAGGATGTGCCGTAAAGGTGAAATTTCGCGCCCTCACTGAGTCTGTCCTCACTTGTCTTGGTGACCGTAAGATCGCCGCGCTTGAGCGTATTACTAAACGTCACGGTTGACGTTTGCCCGCCGACAACAGTCACACGGCGGGTTTCCTGCGGCTCGTATTTTTCTTCTGTCTGCTCGGTCACGGTATACACGCCGGGTTTTAGATTATTCACCTGTATCTGCCCGCCGTTTTTTGTTTGTACAATTGTGTCCACCCCATTTCCCTGAATATGGAAGGACACGCCATCCACCTTGCCGTCCTCAGAGGTTTTCACGATTTTGGCAGATCCGTAAGAAACTTTCACTTTGACAAAGCCTGATACCGGGTCAGTTATCGACTGGGTATAGCTGACAAGGTCTTGTATCCCTTCGCTGGGTTTATAAATGCCATCGCTCCATACAATCAGTCCTTTTCTTGAGCCGGTAGTCTTGTTGGCCTTTATGGTTACCGGAGCATTCGGTGCGGAGGATGCAGTCAGTATCAAGCGATTGCCACTGACACTGCATTTCACATTGGCATTGTCAGCGGAAAAGACATAATTGCCAAGCACATTATTGGAATCGGTCAGTGTTGTTGTGTACTCACTTCCGTTCCATTCCAATTCATAGACATTGGCTTTTCCTGTATTCCTTGTACAAAAGGACGGGACTTTGCTATGACTTTGTACGCTTGCCACGATACTGTTATAGTAGCCTAAAATTTTACTGCGGAGAGGATGAGCATCCGAGATACAGTCCAACACCGCATCATACCCACCTGTGCCGACATGGTAGAAATCGCTGTCCCGTTCCCCTACAATCGTTTCCCATATAAGCATCTGTGTTGCAATCACTTCCGCTATGCTATTTGCATCTTCGGGATTTTGTGATACCCAGTTTGGTGATACAGCGCCCGTGTAGCCATATTGCAGAATTCTTCCTATAAAAATCTTAATCATATCCGCATCCATTGTGTGATTGTAATCGGACGGATAATTGTCCCAAAAAGACTCATCCTTATATTGCGTAAATGAGTCGCCGGGTTCAAGCGGTGTTCCCGGCTCGATGCAATAGCAGACATTGCCGGTATAAGAGCCGATGGTGTAAACAGAATATTTTCGAACTTCCTGTGATACCCATCCATTCATGAAGTTCAGTTCTCCATGTACCCAATGGTCGGGATTTGCATCTGCAGCGCGGGGAAAGCCGATTAATAATGCCTCGTTTTCCTCTCCTGTAGCAAAAACTGTTGTCCCCAACCCCGTTAGAGTGGAAAGGCACAGGACAAAAGTCAATAGTATCGCTATGCTTCTTTTGTATTTCATGTGAGCACGTCTCCTTTTTACATAAACAAAAGGCACACCGTATTAACGGTGTGCCTTTTGGCAAGTTTAATTTGATTGGTTAAGCGTATCCGATATAGATATCATATTCTTCATTTCCGAGAGATTCCGCCCAGATCCACACGCATGTGATATCCTCGCTCCGTGCATAGATATTCAGTCTGCCTTGAATATCCCGTTCAAGGTAAATGCATCTTGCATGTGCTCTGATTGGATTATCCCAACAGTCTATCGCCGTAGGATCAAGTTTAAGTTCCACTTTCTTTGCATATTCTTGCGCATATTCGATCCAGTCATCTATATGAAATGCAGGAACAGGCGGCTCTGTTGGTTTCGGCTCATCAATGATAGGCGGTTCTGTCTCTGTTGGAATTGGTTCGGTCGTAGGCGGTTCCGGTTGAGGCGCTGCCGTTTCGGGTGGAGTTGGTTCGTTCTGTTTGGGTGGCGTTTCCAACGGTCTTGAAACAATCGGCTTCTCTCCATTGTCTCTTGATTGACTGGCAATGTTATCCGGCTTTTTTTCTTCTGTCTGCTTTGGTTCAGAAGATGCGGGCGGCTCAGTCTCAGTTTCGGTCGCGTTGGTTGTGTCGGCCGCAGGTTCGGTTTGCTCCACATCCGTTATACTGACTATTGCTTCGCTTGCTATGCTGTTATCCTCATTTCCGTCTTTTGGTATCTGTGCTCTGCACCCTACAAAACCAATGATAAGAAGGATACAGAGCAGCATAGTAGGGATACGGTTTTTCATCGTGACTCACCTCTCTACCTACATGATACCGAAAAAACGGAAAAAGTCCAGAGAAAATAAAAATTTTTTTACATAACTTGTCCTACCTCCTGCACTTCGCTTTCATCTTCCTGCGCATTCTCCTGCAGCTTTTGCTCATAAGCGTTGAGTATTTCATTATAGAGTTCATTGCGGGAATCTGCGGTAATAGGATGAAACAGTTCGCTGTATTTCGTCTTACCGTTTTTAACGTAGGAAGTTTGCGGCATTTGAACAAACGGGCCTTTGTCGGAATCAATGACCTTGATTCCGTGAATGGCAAATGCGTCTCCAATGTTAGCGCTGGCGATTGCCCTGATCTTGCTGTCATCCATATTCAGCATTCGGTCGATCCGTACTTTGATTTTCATGCTTTCTTCCTTTCTATATTTTTATAATCATGTGTCCACAGCTTCCTTTTTCGCGTGTATTTATTTACATACCACCCATTGTCATACCGCCATCCTCAGTTGGAGATTCAGTATTGTTTTGCGTTTTGATATTGCTGAATTTGGCGAGATTCTCTTTTGCCCAATCGGGCAGATACTCATCCTTGATCGCACCTATAATGTCATATCGGCGGTAATAGCCTTCTTCGCCGTTGTCAAGATGGAACCCGTACACCTTTGTTCCCGATGCACTCGGTCGGCAGCCATTTCCATGCTTTGCAAAGAAAAGCTGACCTTCGGGCGTTTTATACTCATCCTTCAGAGTGGTCGGTTTTAGGACGACGACCTTTCCTGTGTAATCGATCTGACCGCCATCCTCAGAAATACAATGGCTGTAATCAAACAGACCAAGAGACTGCCATTCCTTTCGGGCATCGTTTATGAAGAGATTGGTCAATCCAGGATGGCTTTCCACCGTAAAATGCCACCTGTTATCATCACGGGGTATGTGGATTGATCTCGCCCATTGCTTATTGCCCTCGGAAAAGCGTCCGTCCTCTTTCTTCTGCTGCACTGTATTAGCAAGTACAAAGTTCACGCGATCAAATCCATATTGGTCGATGATAGGTCTGACGCAGTCGTGAAGTACATTATTGTGATAGTTTTCACTGATCGCTCGTTCAATGGCTCTGGCACAGTCACAGTTTTCCTTGTAGCTCTCCCGCCACAGATCACGCTCGTCGTTTCGGATTGCATCTTCTAAAGACCATTCATACTGAGATACACGTTCATCCATTTGACACACCGCCTTGCTTTTCTGCCCATTGCATGGACAAATGAATGAGCGCCTGTCTTTGCTGCTCGGCAGACAGATCGTCGAGAAAATCCTCTAAATCTGCTGTCTTTTCAAACTTTGTCGGCTCACGGCTGATGCAGTTGTCGCAGAGTTTCTCACGCCTGACGATTACCGTTCTGCCGTCTTTAGCTTCGGCAAAGGACAGTACATCGTTATATGCGAATCCAACCCGCTGTCTGATCTCATAGGGGATGGTGATTCTTCCTCGCTTGCCGAGCACTCGAAGCAGTTTATTCATCATCATTTACCTCCGAATCGTCACAGTCATTCCGACATAGACAGCTTTCGCATTCGCCGTCGTAGTCGATCTCATTAAAAGGGCATTCAGCGCAATCTCTATTGCATACAAAGTCATCTGTGTCATCAAGATTTTCAATAATAAGCCTGCGTCCTTCTACATACATCTGCATGGGATCACCCTCAAAGATACCTGCTTCCAGCAGCATATCTGCCGGAACAGACAGCAGAACCATTTCATTCATTATTCTTTTTTGCATCGTATAATACACTCCTTCCAGAATTGTTCTGATGGAACAAACACATTGTCTATTTCATCGAAAATGGATATTTGTACAGATTGTGATTTCCGCCGTTCAAACAGATCATAGTTGGCAATGAGCAGTTCGGGGAATTCCTTGCCTGCCTCGTATTTCTGCACCATGCTGTGAGCACGCTTAA
>BLMO01000002.1 GCA_011957885.1 Clostridiales bacterium | reverse complement strand
CTGCAAACTGCTCTTTTTTCTTCTTCCAGCCGATAGCGGCGTACTCCTTATGGACTGGCTTGTTTGCTTCGTATTTGTCAATATAGGACAACATGGTGTCGATGGCTTTGATACGCTTCTCGCTTTTTTTCACGCTCTCCATGACAGAAACGGCGGTCTGGCTGATTTCGTCCAGCCGGGTGTCAAGGCTCTCTATGGTGGAGATTCCTTTTTCCCGCAGAAACTCCATTGCCGCCTGTACCCTGTTGAAGTCGGCAACTGTGCCTTTGAGCTTCCCTCTGGAAGTCCAGTCGGCACGCTGTCCGCTCCGCAGTTCTAAATACTGTGAGAGCAGCTCCGGTATGGTCGGTTCCTTCGTCTGCTCCAATGCTTCCATCAGGGCGGCTTTTTTCTCTTTTAAATCGGCAATCCAGCCTTTTAAGTGGCGCACCATCTGGCGGATGGACTGCATGAGGGAGTTGGCGGCTTTGATGTCCCGGTTCAGGTTGCCAACGTTGGTCTGGATTCCTTTCTTCTCCATCTGGCAGGCGGCTGGCCCCATGTGGACGGTGGGGATTTTATCAATCCCCTGTCGGGCATAGGAGCGCAGGTCAAGCCGTTCCGGGCGGTCGTTGGCTTCCAGATAGCGGTTGGCCGTGTCCGCCCATCCCTGCCGCCAGATTTCGGCATACTTCCGGTCGTTCCAGTCTACGGTGTTCTCCTTGTGGCTTTTCCATCTGCCGGACGGGAGCCGGATTCTTTCGCCGTTCCCGTCAAGGTCATATACCTTGTGGCATTTGGGGAGCCATCTGCCTTTTTCGTCCATCGCCCGCATGGTGAGCAGGATATGGGCGTGGGGGTTGCCGTCCCCTTTGTCATGGATGGCAAAATCGGCTATCATGCCTTTGGAAACAAAAAACTCCCGGCAGTAGTCACGGATAAGGTCGGCGTGCTGTTCCGATGGGATTTCCCTTGGGATGGCAAGCACGAACCTCCGGGCAAGCTGGGAGTTCCATTGCTTTTCCTGTGCTTCGGCAGAGTTCCATAAAGTATTGCGGTCTGCATACTCCGGCGGCACATGGGGCGGGAGCATGATTTCTTTGTGGGTGACTTCGTTCTTGTAGGGATAGTGTTTCTGCTCTTGGTCGTATTCAGAGAACAGTTTCTCGCCGCTCTGGTAGGCGGCGGCAGAAACAGCGGATTCATTGTTGCTCCGCTTAATGATTGTGATTTTACAGTGCGGGCATGGCAAGTGTGCGCCCTCCTTTCTCCCGGATTCCGGGCAGAAAAAAAGCAGGAGACCTTTTTTCAGATTTCCTGCTTATTGCTTAATATTCCTTGTTTTTTAGTCTATCAATACAGCT
>BLMO01000001.1 GCA_011957885.1 Clostridiales bacterium | reverse complement strand
GGTGCCGGAAGATTTGTATTTCTTTTCTGCGGCGGAAATCATTGAAAATACCTTCATAAGATATTTTTCGCTTTCCGCAGTCTGATATACATTATGTCCCCGATCCTTGCAGATCACAGTTTTGACATTATCGCGGGCTGAGAGCTTCTCATTGGACACGGGAGAATTTTTCATAGTGACAGTGGGATCCGCGTCTCCCTGGATGAGAAGGATCGGAAGATCTCCCGCAGCAAGGAGTACATTGGAGACAGTTTTCCGGGATCTGATTCCGTTTACAAGCACGGATGCCATGGCAAAAGCGGGATACAGCAGGACTGCTGCGCCCAACTTTGCCCGGATAGGGTCAAGGGCAAGCCGAGCCACATCGTTGGGAGCCGACAATGCAACGACTGCCGATATTTGATCCTTGACATGGGCCGAAGCGCAGCACACAGCATAGCCACCCCAGGAATGGCCCACAAGGGCAGGCTTAAAGGCTGACAGGGAGGGACTGGACACCGCGTACTGTACGGCGGCTTCCAGATCCCGCACAGCCTGATAAAATCCAACCAGGGATTTACCTTGGGAACCCATGGTGCCTGTGTTGTCATATGCAAGGACTGCGTAACCTGCGCGGGCGATGGTGTAGATTTCCGTCATATAGCTGAGATGCCCGCCTCCGCCGCCGTGGGCGAAGATTACCAGTCCCGCAGGGGGAACCGCAGCTTCGTATGTATATACAGCGCCCCGGAGTAGCTGTCCTTTGTTTGAGGGGAATTCTACGGGGTGTGCAGAGAGGTCGGCAAAATCCTTATGTGTAAAGTATTTCAGGTTGGGATTTCCCTCGCATCTGTGTGAAAAAGCCAGGTACATAGCAATGGCGACGATAAAAGTCAGCACCGCGACTACGGTAAGCAGGATAAGGAATAGTTTCAGTATCATTTTCTACAGCCCCCGCATCATCTGATTGATTTTATATTATTTTATCATAATTTCACAGGGGGCGCAATAGGTTTTGAGGCGCTGCCGACATATGGTTTCAACCAAAAAATAAAGCAAATCATAAAAAGCTATGGAAAAAGAAAGTTGTATATGATATAATTGCCTTGGATGAATGGAACTCACGTTCTATCATGGAAAATACGAATTATGCAGGTATTTCTGAAGGTGGAAAATCTGACAGGTATTTTATCGTTCGTGATTTTCGTTTGTCCGATTGTATTGTATCCTCGCGGGAGGAATAATAACAAAGGAGGCGTTTTCAAAAATGAGAACACAAACATTGGAACGGACAAAAAAGATGGTGACTTTGGCGCTGCTCAGCGGGCTGCTGATTGTGATGGGCTTCACGCCCCTTGGATACCTCAAGGTATCGGGTCTTTTTGAAATCACATTCAACGCGGTTCCGGTTGCCATTGCCGCAATTACGGTAGGACCTGTAGGCGGCGTTGTGACAGGCGCTGTTTTCGGGATTACAAGCTTTATACAGCCTCTGCAACAAGATCACTGCCAAGCTGTGCCGGATCGTCAATTTCAATGGAAAGTCCTGTTTTGATTCCCGGCCCCACAAGCTTTGCCTTAACATTCAAATACTTCTCAACCGCTCTTTTCACACTGAATGTCACAGACGGAACAACCGATGATATAATCGCCCCATCTATGCTGTCCTTGTCAAAACCGTGTACGTCAAATGCCATTTTCAGCGCCGCCGCATATTCAAGATCCGTCGCAGACCGATTTGTGGATACCCTTTCTCTGAAAAGAATCTGCTCTCCGTCCCCGCAGCCTATTGCAATGTTGGTGTTTCCGATGTCAACTGCAAGGACAGC